>JADFTG010000085.1 GCA_022560365.1 Chloroflexota bacterium
AGCCGGAAGGCCGAGGAAGTCGTCGAGCAGCGCGCCGCCGCCGAGGACACTGGCCACGGCGGGGGAGGGGAGCAGGATCGAAGCGGCGCCAACGAGGTTGATGATGAAGACGCCGAAGTAGCCATAGCCGCGCAGGTTGGAGACGTCGGTGCTGAAGTAGAAGAAGCCGATCGCGAAAAGCGTGAGCATGAAGGCGACGCCCACAAGCAGCGTGTACTCCAGGCGCCAGCGGAACCGCCCCGCGGCTTCCAGGACCTGTGACGGCTCCAGCTCCTCCTCGCTTTCGCGGACGAGCGCCCGTCCGGGCCCGGCCTTGTCTGTCATCGCCTGACAGTCAAGGAAAGGGCGAGAGCGGGCTCTCTCGCCCTGTATCGGGTCATAGCCAATGCCTCTCCTATCGCGAACGCGTGTGAGCCCGCCGCAGCGGGGATACGGCGTTCATTCGATTGTAGCAGCGCCCGCCGCGAGCGCCGCCGCTCGTCGTTTGCCTATGTGAACGCCGAGCCGGCGTCATAGTTACGTAGCGGCGCGCCGGCCCGCCACCTAGGGGTAGATGCCGCGAATCGACGTCGCTTCGACGACGCGGCCGACGCCCAGCGCCATCGCCGCTTCGCGCATCGTCAGTCCGTCGCGCTCAGCCGCCGCCGCGACTTCGCGATAGGCACGCGTGATCACCTTCCTCAGGCGATCGTTGACCTCGTCCTCTTCCCAGAAGTAGAACTGCAGGTCCTGCACCCATTCGAAGTACGAAACGATGACGCCGCCCGCATTGGCCAGGATGTCCGGCACGATCATGACGCCCCGCTCTCCCAGGATGCGGTCCGCCTCGGGGCTGGTCGGACCGTTGGCACCTTCGACGATGAACCGCGCCCGGACGTCGCCAACGTTCCGGGACGTGATCTGCCCTTCCAGCGCCGCCGGGATGAGGAAATCGACCGGCAGCGCGAGAAGATCCGCGTTCGTGATCTTGTCGACGCCGAGACACTCGGCGAGCGGCTTCGCATCGCTGCGGCACTCGAGGAGCGAGTCGACGTCGAGGCCGTTGCCGTCGTGGACGCCGCCGACACGGTCGCTTACCGCGACGACTTTGGCACCGGCTCGCTGCAGCAGATGGGCAGCGACGCTGCCGACGTTGCCGAACCCCTGAATGGCCACGGTCGAGCCCTCCAGGTGGATGCTCTTCTGGCTACACAGCTCCTCGACGACGAAGAGGATGCCCCGGCCGGTCGCCTCCAGCCGGCCCAGCGTCCCGCCCACGGCAACGGGCTTGCCGGTCACGACGCCGGCGACAGTGTGGCCCTTGTGCATGCTGATTGTGTCCATGATCCAGGCCATGATCTGCGGGTTCGTGCCCATGTCCGGCGCCGGAATGTCCTCTGACGGACCGATGATGATGCTGATCTCCGTCGCATAGCGGCGCGTGAGGTCTTCCAGCTCAGCAGCGGAGAGAGCGCGCGGATCCACCATGACGCCGCCCTTGGCGCCGCCGAAGGGGAGGTTGACGACGGCCGCCTTCCAGGTCATCCACATCGCCAGGGCACGCACCTCGTCCAGCGAGACGTGCAGGCTGTAGCGGAGGCCACCCTTGGCGGGGCCGCGCGCGATGCTGTGCTGTATGCGATAGCCGCAGAAGACGCGGATCGACCCGTCGTCCATGTTCACGGGGAAGTTGACCGAGAGCTCCCGCTTGCTGACGCGGAGGACGCGCCGGATGCCGTCATCCAGGTGGAGACGTTCGGCGGCGTCGTCGAACTGGGTGAGGGCCGTACTCAGGGCGTCATTTTCCACCGTGGCGGCCTGTGGGTCGTTGTCTGATATTGCCATGCGATGCGGCCTTGAAAAACATTATAGGCCCGCCGGCGGCAGGCGCTGAGAAGCCCGGCCTGTACAGCCGGGCTTCCGGGTTGGTTGCCGATCCGTAGCTCGCTATTTTGTTGCGTCGTCCGCCGTTGCGGCGACCGGTTCCTCAGCCGCGACTTTTTCGGTGCTGGCGTCATCTTTGCCGCGCAGCGCCTTGAGCCCCGCAGCGACCTCATCGCTGACGCCGTCTCCCTTGCCCTTGTCAGCCTCGGCAGCCTTGTCAGCCTCGGCAGCCTTGTCAGCCTCGGCAGCCTTGTCAGCCTCGGCAGCCTTGTCAGCCTCGGCAGCCTTGTCAGCCTCGGCGGCCTTGTCAGCCTCGGCAGCCTCGATCTGAGCCGTGAGGGCTGCCGGCAGTTCGAGTATCGTCACCGGCGGCATCTTGACGTAGATTTCTGCCCGCGCCGGGATGAGCTTACCGATGATGACGTTCTCCTTGAGACCCAGGAGCCGGTCCACCTGGCCGTTGATGGCGGCTTCGGTGAGAACGCGGGTCGTCTCCTGGAAGGAAGCGGCGGCCAGGAAGCTCTCGGTGTTGAGCGAGGCCTTCGTGACACCGAGCAGGACAGGCTGCGCGGTAGCGGGCTCGCCGCCCTCGGCCAGCACCTTGGCGTTCGTCATCTCGAACCTGAAGCGGTCGACCAGCTCCCCGGGCAGGAGCACCGTGTCGCCGGGCGAGTCGATGCGTACGCGGCGCAGCATCTGGCGGACGATGACCTCGATGTGCTTGTCGTTGATCGTCACACCCTGCGCGCGGTAGACCTTCTGCACTTCTTCGACGAGGTACATCTGTACCGCCTCCGGGCCCTGGATGCCGAGGATGTCCTGTGGGTTAAGCGGACCATCCGTCAGCGGCTGGCCTGCGTGCACGTAGTCCCCATCGTGGACGTGCAGACGAGAGGCCGCGGGGATGACGTAATCGCGGGACTCTTCTTCCTCGAAGATGATGGCGATGCGCCCGCCGCGCTCGACGGCCACTTCGCCCGAGGTGCGAGCGATCAGGCTCTCCTCCGCGGCGACGACGGCCTTCTCTTCGGCGGCTTTCTTCGTCTTTTTGGACGTGGTCTTCTTGGCTGTGGCCTTTTTTCTGGTGGCTTTTGGAGCGGCCAGAACGTCGCCCTGCTGCACCTTGTCGCCGGTCTTGACGACAACCTTGGCGCCCTTCGGCACGGTGTATTCGTCGCGGTACATCTCGCTGTTCGTGATGAGCAGGGTGCGGCGCTCGCCATCGCGGATCAGCTCGGCGTTGCCGTCGATCTCGGCGATCAAGGCCGCGCCCTTGGGGACGCGCGCCTCGAACAGCTCCTCAACGCGCGGCAGGCCGGACGTGATATCCATTCCCGCAACACCACCGGTGTGGAACGTGCGCATCGTCAGCTGCGTGCCGGGCTCACCGATGCTCTGCGCGGCGATGATGCCGACCGCTGCCCCGTCGCTCACCTGTTGGCTCTTGGAAAGGTCGCGGCCATAGCAGAGAGCGCAGAGGCCGCGCTTCGTTTGACAGGTCAGCGCCGAGCGGACGTAGACCTTATCCAGGCCGGCGGCGATGATCTTGTCCGCCACGTCCTGGGTGATTTCGCCGTTTCTTTCGACGAAGATTTCGCCGCTCTTCGGGTCGGCGACGTCCATCGCTGCGTGGCGGCCGACGAGGCGCTCGCTCAGCGATTCGAAGAGGCCCTTCTCCAGCGGTTCACCGACCCAGATGCCGGCGGTCGTGCCACACTCGTCTTCCGAGATGATGACGTCCTGAGCGACGTCGATGAGGCGGCGGGTGAGGTAGCCGCTGTCGGCAGTGCGCAGGGCCGTGTCGGCCAGCCCCTTGCGCGCGCCGTGTGTGGAGATGAAGTACTCCAGCACGGTCAGCCCCTCGCGGAAGGAGGAGCGGATCGGCAGGTCGATGATGCGGCCGGAAGGGTCGCTCATGAGGCCGCGCATCCCGGCCATCTGGCGGATCTGAGAGATGTTACCCTTCGCTCCGCTGGAGGCCATCATGTACACCGAACCGTACTCATCCAGGTGGTCCTCGATGGCCTCCTGGACCCGTTGCGTCGTCTCAGTCCAGATCGAGATGGAGGCGTCGTATCGCTCTTGTTCGGTAATAAGGCCCATCTCGAACTGGTCTTCGACCTCGTTGACGCGCTGGTCGGCCTCCTCTAGCAGCTGCACCTTCTCCTCCGGCACGTGCAGGTCGTTGACAGCGATGGTGACGCCGGAAATGGTGGCGTAATGGAAGCCGATGCGCTTGATTGAGTCGACCACTTCTGCTGTACGTTCGTCGCCCAGCTGGGAGTGGCAATGGGCCACGACCTTCTTGAGCGCCTGCCGGTCCATCACCTCGTTGAAGAAGCCAACCTCCGGGGGCAGCACTTCGTTGAAGATGATCCGGCCGGGCGTCGTGTCGATGAACTGGCCGTCAGTGCGCTCATCGCGCACCTTGATCACGGCGCGCAGCTCGACCAGGCCAGCGTCCAGCGCCCGCAGCGCCTCTTGGAAGGTCCCGTAGGCTCCCACGGACGGATGGCTGTTGGTGGCCGCTACATACGCTCCGTGCGCCTTCGGCAGCTCCACGGTCAGGTAGTAGCAGCCCAGCACCATGTCCAGGGTAGGGGTGATGGTGGGCTCGCCTGAGCCGGGCGAGAGGAGGTTCTTGGTAGAGAGCATGATCTGTCGCGCTTCTGCCACCGCCTCCCGCGAGAGCGGCACGTGTACCGCCATCTGGTCGCCGTCGAAGTCGGCGTTGAAGGCGGCGCACACCAGCGGGTGAATCTGGATGGCGCTTCCTTCGATGAGGACAGGCTCGAACGCCTGGATGCCAAGGCGGTGCAGGGTAGGTGCGCGGTTGATGAGCACGGGACGGGCCTTGATCACCTCGTCCAGTACGTCCCATACCTCTGGCCGCGCCCGCTCTACGATGCGTTTAGCCATCTTGATGTTGTGCGCCATCCCCTGCGACACGAGGGCGTGCATGATGAACGGCTTGAAGAGCTCCAGGGCCATGCGCTTGGGCAGGCCGCACTGGTGGAGCTTCAGCTCTGGGCCGACGATGATGACCGATCGCCCCGAGTAGTCGACGCGCTTGCCTAGCAGGTTCTGACGGAAGCGGCCTTGCTTGCCCTTCAGCATGTCCGAGAGCGACTTCAGCTTATGGTTGCCGGATCCCGCCACCGCGCGTCCCCGCCGGCCGTTATCGATGAGGCTGTCCACAGCTTCTTGGAGCATGCGCTTCTCGTTGCGGATGATGATCTCCGGCGCTCCCAGCTCCAGGAGCCGCTTGAGGCGGTTGTTCCGGTTGATGACGCGACGGTAGAGATCGTTCAGGTCGCTTGTGGCGAAGCGGCCGCCGTCGAGCTGGACCATGGGCCGGAGGTCCGGCGGGAGGATCGGCAGGACGGTGAGGATGGTCCATTCCGCCTTGTTGCCACTTCGGTGCAACGCTTCCGCTACCTGCAGGCGCTTGGTCGCCTTCTTGCGACGCTGCCCGCTGGTCGTGGCGATCTCTTCGTGCAGCCGCAGGCGCAACGCGTCGATGTCCAGCCGCCGGAGGATCTGGAGGATCGCTTCCGCGCCCATGCCCGCGGAGAAGACTTGGCCGAACTTCTCTTTATACTCCGTGTACTCGTTCTCCGTAAGCAGGGTGACGCTATCATCGGCCACCGGGTCGCGCAGCCCTTCCAGCGCTTCGATCTGCTCCTCGAACTCTGCCGACAGCTCTTCTCGCACGGAGGCGAGCTGTTCCTGGAGTGGTGTGAGCTCTTGGAGGGCGCTATCGCGTAGCTGCTGGCAGGTGGCATCGGTCGTGAGCTCCAGGTCTTTCCGCCGCTGCTTCAGCTCAGCTTCCCACGTCTTTGTCAGGCTCTTCACCAGCGGCTTCACCTTCTTGTAGGCGTCCTTCGGGATCTCCGCGCCCTTCTCCACGAAGGTGGTCTCATCGATGACGAAGTCGCGGCGTGCCTTCTTGCCCACCTGCGCCTTCAGATCGGTCTCCACGGTCTTGCCTAGCCTCGCGAGGCCGCCGATGCGCTTC
>JADFTG010000086.1 GCA_022560365.1 Chloroflexota bacterium
AGCCATCGGGCGAATAGTTGGGATCGTCTCTGTTAAACATCTCAATGTGGGTGTGAACCCCACTCGAGCTGCCCACCTGATAGCAACCACCCGCGTCGGTCCACCATTTCGTCTCTCCCAAAGCCGTGCCAGAACTTATCCATTGCTCCGGTTGCACCACAACGTTATCCAGGTGCGCGTACGCGTACCAACCTTCCCAGAAGCCGTTCGTATACACGTTAACAAAGACGGTGGATCCCCCTTTGGACCGCGACACCTGAGAGCACGTCTGTGTAATCGCCCAGACTTGTGCCGTCACGTTTGCGCCTGCCGTGCCGATGCCGATGCCTTGGAATTTGATCAAGGATCCCTCGGTGGCGTAATAGTCCGTTGACCAGTCGCCGCCGCCTGCGATGCAGTTCCCGCTCGAAATATACTGGTAGTAGTCGCCGAAGGCCACTGGTTCACACGTGACGAGGTGATGGCAGGCAGGGTCGGGATTTTCGGGACAGGGAGGGATGTTCTGGGCCCAATTCCCGGTTGCTGGCGCTAGCCCGACTGCATATGTGTCGGTTACCAGAAACTGTTGGTTGGCGCCGCTATGGCAGCCCCACTGGATTATCTTGGCCCCGCTCCATGTGTAGGCGCCCTCGACGTCTAGGCATAGCCCGCTGTTTTGGTTCCGGATCTCTCCCGCGCATCCTGTACAAGCAACTGTGAATCTCTGGGCCGTAGTGCCGTTACAGGTGTATTGCTGCAGTTGAATCCCCCAGGAGGTACTCCAGCCTGGGACATCTAGGCACTTACCACTGTGCCTGAAGCGGATTTCGTGATATCCGCCACCCACATCCGTAATGGTCACATCTTGGTTGGCGCCGCTATGGCAGCCCTACTGGATGATCGACGCGCCATTCGATGTGGAGGCGCCGTAAACGTCAATGCACTTTCCGCTGGTATGCTGAGGGCGAAGCTGATCGTACCGATCGCTATGCGCCGAGGATGGCTGTGGGCCAACCAAAAGTAGGGCGCCTGCCAGAGCGAGTAGTGGGATCGCGACGACAGGGAGAAAACTGACGAACTTGCGCTTGTGGAACATACTCACCCCCACTTTCGTGCGACGATTGTAGGTCGTGGGGGGGGGGGATGTCAAGCGACATCTGGATGTCTCTAGGGCTTGCAATTAGCCCATGAGTTCGCTAAAACTGTCTTAGCACTCCGCCCCGGTGAGTGCTAACGCCCATTCGCAGTAAGAACGCCCGCATGGGCGGAAGCCCAGACAGGCAGAAGAAGGAGAACCCATGGCCAAGCAACTGCTCTTTGATGAGGCCGCGCGACACGCCCTCAAGAACGGCGTCGACGCCCTCGCCGACGCCGTCAAGATCACCCTCGGCCCCAAGGGCCGCAACGTCGTCCTCGAGAAGAAGTTCGGCTCGCCGACGATCACCAACGACGGCGTCACCATCGCCAAGGACATCGAGCTGGAGGACCCGTTCGAGAACATCGGCGCGCAGCTCGCAAAGGAGATCGCCTCCAAGACCAACGACATCGCCGGCGACGGCACCACAACCGCAACCGTCATCGGTCAGGCGATCGTCCACGAGGGCCTCAAGAACGTCGCCGCCGGCGCCAGCCCGATGGCGCTCAAGCGGGGCATCGAGAAGGCGGCCGAAGCGGTCGTCAAGAGCATCAAGTCGAACTCCGTCAAGGTCACCAGCAGCGCGCAGATGGCGCAGGTCGCCGCGATCTCCGCGAACAACGACGAGGAGATCGGCGAACTGATCGCCGACGTCATGGAGAAGGTCGGCAAGGACGGCGTCATCACCGTCGAGGAGTCGAAGGGCATCGAGACCGAGACCGAGTTCGTCGAAGGCATGAACTTCGACCGCGGCTACATCAGCCCCTACTTCGTCACCAACCCTGAGCGCATGGAAGCCGTGATCGACGACCCGCACATCCTGATCACGGACAAGAAGCTCTCCGCCGTCAACGACATCCTGCCCATACTGGAAAAAGTCCTGCAGAGCGGCAGCAAGAACCTGCTCATCATCTGTGATGACTGCGACGGCGAGGCGCTGGCCACCCTGGCCGTCAACCGCCTGCGCGGCACGATCAACGTCTGCGCGGTCAAGGCGCCCGGCTTCGGAGACCGCCGCAAGGAGAACCTGGGCGACCTGGCGACCGTGACCGGTGGCGAGCTGCTCAGCGATGAACTGGGCCGCAGCCTGGAGTCTGCCGAGCTGTCCGACCTGGGCCACGCGCGCAAGATCGTCGTCACGAAGGAAGAGACCACTATCGTCCAGGGCGGGGGTAATCCCAGGGCCGTCCAGGGCCGCGTCAGCGCCGTCAAGGCCGCCATCGAGGCCGCCACGTCCGACTGGGACCGCGAGAAGCTCCAGGAGCGCCTTGGCAAGCTCACCGGTAGCGTCGCGGTCATCAAGGTCGGCGCCGCCACCGAGACCGAGCTCAAGGAGCGCAAGCACCGCGTCGAGGACGCCGTTCAGGCGACTCGCGCAGCCGTCGAAGAGGGGATCGTTGCCGGCGGTGGCGTCGTGTTCATCAACGCGCTGCCCGCACTTGAGAGGCTCAAGCTGGACGGTGACGAGGCCACCGGCGTCGCCATCCTCAAGCGCGCGCTTGAGGAGCCGCTGCGCCGCATCGCCATCAACGCCGGGAAGGACGGCTCGGTGATCGCGCAGAAGGTGAAGACGATGAAGAAGGGCGAAGGCTACGACGCCGCCAGGAACAACTACGGCAACATGACGAAGCGCGGCATCGTCGACCCCGTCAAAGTCACGCGTTCGGCGCTCGAGAACGCCGTCAGCATCGCCTCCATGGTCCTGACCACGAACTGTCTCGTCGCCGATATTCCGGAGAAGCAGTCCGCTGCTGCGGGGGCGCCGGCGATGTCGGACATGTACTAAGCCGGAGGAAACAGGCACGAGCGGTCGTGTTCCACATCCGGGGTGCCGCCCGGGCGTCTCGAACAGAGATCGCGGTCGTATAATGGATCGAGAGGGAACGTAGATTGTTCACGGAGAGTGGTGAGATGATCGATCTTGAAGAGCTGCGTAAAGTCGTCGACAACGCCGACGTATTCACGATCGGCTTTCGCATGTTCCCGGAGCGACTGATCATCGACACGCGGAGCGAGAGCAAGACGCCGCCGATGATCCGCGTCGTCGAACCGGTCAGCACCGTCGAAGAGCGGTTCTTCTGGCTCGGCAAGGAGCGCCCGCAGTTCT
The DNA here is from genome assembly GCA_022560365.1 of Chloroflexota bacterium. Lineage (GTDB taxonomy): Bacteria > Chloroflexota > Dehalococcoidia > SM23-28-2 > RBG-16-64-32 > CF-162. The sequence goes on from JADFTG010000086.1 coordinate 3,222, forward strand.
CGATGCCGGAGCGCTTTACGTTCTTCGTTTGGCCGCACTCCATGCGCTTCTTCGAAGACTCCGGCCTCGGCGACCTGATCCGCCAGCGCGTCTTCCCCATCGACCCCGATTGCGGGCGCCAGATGGCGGAGAGCATCCAGCGGCTCGGCGTCCTCGAGCGCCGGGCGGAGCGCGACGCGATCACCGGCCGCAACCACGAGACCCTCTGGGAGCGCGTCGCCAACTAGCCATTCCGCGCACGTAGACAAAGGCCGCCCACTCCGGGCGGCCTTTCTGCGCCTTCCCGTCGTCCGCACGGCGCGGTAGTATCGCGCCAGACCGTAACCGCGAAAGGAGCCCATGGAACGACGAGCGATCAACCCCTGGAGCTGGCAGGACAACTTCGGCTTCGTGCCGGCGAACGAGATCACCGGCGCGCAGAAAGTCCTCTACTGCTCCGGCCAGACGTCAGTCGACGAGAACGGGGCGCCTGTGCATGAAGGCGAGATGGCGGCGTCACTCTCGCCTCGCCTTCCCACCGCTGATGATCGAGATCGAATCCACAGCCGTCGCCTGACGCATGCCTGACCTATACGGCGCGATCGACCTTGGCGGCACCAACGTACGGGCGATCGTCGCCGGCCTCGATGGCAAGATCAGCGGCGACGACCGGCGCCCCTCCCGCGCCAGCGATGGCCTCGACGCGACGATCGAGGCGCTGCTCGCGTCGCTGGACCAGGCGTGCTCGGAGGCCGGCGTCGAAGCTGGTGGCCTCCGCGGCCTCGGTGTCGCCACTCCCGGCTGGGTGGACACGGAACGCGGCGTCGTGCCGGCGGCGCCACAGCTCATCGGCTGGCGGGACGTGCCGCTCGTCGAAATGCTGCAGGAACGCCTCGGCATCACCGCCCTGCTGGAGAACGACGCCAACGCTGCCGCGCTCGGCGAGAACGCCTTCGGAGCCGGACGCGGCACGCGGCACATGCTCTACATAACGGTAAGCACCGGCGTCGGCGCTGGCATCATCGCCGACGGGCGCCTCTACGGCGGCGCGAAAGGCTCCGCCGGCGAGATCGGTCACACGATCGTCGACCCGTCCGGCCCACGCTGCGGCTGCGGCAACAACGGTTGCCTCGAGTCGCTCTCCTCCGGCACGGCGATCGCCCGCCGGGCGGCGGAAGCCGCGGACCGGGGAGACTCAGCCGTCCTGGCTGGTATCAGGGAGCGCGAAGGCCGCCTTGGCGCGCGCCTGGTCGCCGACGCTGCGCGCCAGGGAGACGCGGCGAGCATCGCGATCTACGAGGAGGCGGGCCGCTTTCTGGGGATCGCGTTGGCCAACGCCGTTAATCTGCTCAGCCCAGAGGCGATCATCCTCGGTGGCGGCGTTATGCAGGCGAAGGACCTCTTCCTGCCGCGCGCGGAGGAGACGATGCGCGATCTCGCGCTCGACGAGCCGCTGAAGTACATGCGCCTCGCCGAAGCCGAACTGGGCGACCGGGCTGGCGTCATGGGAATGATCGCCCGCCTGGGCCAGCAGGCGGGCTAACGCGGCTCAGGCCCGCGCACGGCGGCGGCGCGAGAAGCGGCCCGGGCGGCTCTTCTTCGGCTCTTCCGCCTCCAGCTCCGGCGCGATGTTCGCGCGTTCGCGCTCGACGATCGGCTGGCAGACAGTGATGATGCGCGACAGACGCTCGGCGATCTCGGAGGCCAGTGCGGGTGATGGTGGGTCATACGGAATCGTCTCGTGCAGCCGCGCCCAGGACGCCGTCCACTCCTCAAGCTCCACCTGCGGGCCGAGCTGTGCCTGGATCTCCGGCATGAAGGGCGCGATCAGCTCCGCCCAGCGGTAGGAGAAGTCGTGCGGGCCTTCGAAATGCAGGCCGATCTCGATGCGCTCCGTCTTGCGCGTCAGGCAGACCTCGTAGTGCACCTTCGGTGAGTAGAAGTGCAACTGGAACCAGACGAAGCGGACGCGGTGAGTGCAGGCTTCACGCAGCGCCTTCGGGAGCGCGGCCAGCGTCTCCTCCTCGATCAGGGCCATGAACTCGCTGACGCGCATGCGGGGCGGCATGCGACCAGATTGGCGGCACGGACGGCGCAGGTCAAGGTGTCTCCAGCCCGTGGCCGCTGATACAATCTGGTCGATCGTCCACCAACGCTAGAGGCCCGCAACTCTGGGTCGGGAGGTCTGGATGTCAACGCTGATCGTCGTCGCAATCATCATCGCCATCGTCGTCGTCATCGTTATGGTGTTCATCGGGATGTACAACGGCCTTGTGCGGTCGCGAAACCGTGTGAAGGAGGCCTGGTCCGGCATCGACGTCCAGCTGCGGCGCCGGTCGAGCCTCGTGCCCAACCTCGTCGAGACCGTGCGCGGATACGCCGCGCACGAGCGCGAGACCTTCGAAGAAGTGACGCGCGCCCGCTCGATGCTGGAGCAGGCGCAACAGGGCGGTGGCCCGCAGGACCAGGCCCTTGCGAACAACATGCTTACGGGCGCCCTCCGGCACCTCTTCGCCGTCGCCGAGAACTACCCGGACCTGCAGGCGGCCGGAAACTTCCGCCAACTCCAGACCGAACTCTCGGACATCGAAGAGAAGATCGCCTTCGCGCGCCAGTTCTACAACTCGAACGTCCTCAGCTACAACAACCGCATCCAGGTTGTGCCCGCGGTGTTCATCGCCGGCATGTTCGGGTTCACCTCTGATCAGTTCTTCGAGACGGACGAGGACGGCCGCGCCGAGGTCAGCGTCGACTTC
>JADFTG010000087.1 GCA_022560365.1 Chloroflexota bacterium
CCGCCTGGTCGGGGGGGGGGGGCGCCCGGCCGGCCGCACCCGCCAGCCAGACCAGCACATCAGTAGCCGCCGAGGCTGACTCCGCGCCGGAGGGCCTTCAGCCGGATGACTACTGGTTCCGTGGCGTGATCACCGACATCCTCGATGCCCGCGCGGTTTCTGACGCGCCGTATGTCGTTGAGGTGGAGGTCACAGAGTACTTGGACGGGAGCACGGTCCAGGTCGGTGCGACGTTCAACATAGTCCAGAGCTACGGGTTCGGCGTCTACCGCTGCTTTGGCCAGGTGTCCAATAACCTGAGGATCGGCGCCGAGGTGCTCGTCTACGCCCACACCGACGGGGAAGACGTGGGCGATCTGGCGACGTGCGCTGACGAACGATACTTCGTCCTGCTGACACCGGTGGAGGCCGCCGCGACGCCCGCACCGCCGACGTGCCGACCCGATCAACCCGATTGTCAGATAGTTGTCGCCCCTGCTCCTTCGCCCACGTGCCCTCCAAATCAACCCAATTGCCCCCTGTCGTCTCCCTCTGAGGTGACAACTGAGGCTCCAACCCCTCCTCCCTATCCGACCTGTTCCCCTGACATACACTGCGCATTCCTTCTCCGCACCGTGACGATCGACCTCTGGTCTTGCGACGGCGGCCCGTGTGATGGGGAGGAGGAGCCCGGCTGCCAACGGTCCGTCTCGCTACAGGTCGGCGAAGAATCGTTTGCGCCGGACCCATTTTTCTGCATCGTGCAGTTCCACGCCGTGCCCTTCGGCGACTACCTCGTCGTGGTCGCCAGGCGCGTGGCCTGCGGGTCGGCGTGCGATGCCCCGGAGCGGTGCCAGGTCGTCGCGTCAGCGAACCGTATCGCGATCGAGCCGGCCGCAGACGGCGAGTGCCCCGTCCACGTGATCCGCTGACGGGCACGCCGGTTGGTGCCGTCATTGCTCCGCTCATGGATTCGAGAGCCTCACCATGAGCGGGGGCGAGGCGTCCGACGGCTCCATCCGATCGGCTCGTCCTGAGGCCCAGACTCGCCCGTAGGACTCTCGAAGGATGAGCGGCGCTTAGACGCTACGCCGTAGTGTCGTCGCCCGCGCCTTGCTCTGGCGGCTCGCCCTCGGTGGGCGCTTCGGCGGTGGCAGCCGGTTCCGGCTCGGCTGGTGCGGGCGGGGCGCCACCGTTGCCGTTGGGCGCGAGCGGCTTGCTGTAGGCGATGCTCATGTCGAGCAGCTCGGCAACGTCGAAGACCTGGACGCCGCGTTCCGCCGCGGCCGGGACCGCACCGACGCCCGACTCGAACATCTGCATGCAGAAGGGACAGGCGACGGCGATCACGTCAGCGCCGGTCTCCACGGCCTCTTCCGTGCGCACGACGTTGATGCGCTCGCCGCGGTTCTCCTCGACCCACATGTGCCCGCCGCCGGCGCCGCAGCAGAACGTGCCGCGCTTGCAGCGGGGCATCTCCACCTGCTCGGATCCGGCGGCGGCGATCACCTGCCGCGGGTCGTCGATGACGTCGTTGTGGCGGGACATGTAGCAGGGGTCGTGGTAGGTCACGGTCTTGTCCTGCAGGCCGTTCGCCTGCTGCGCCGAGAGCTTTCCGGATCGCACCAGTTGGGCGAGCAGCTCCGTGTGGTGGACGGTCTCGTACGTGCCTTCGAAGTCCGGATACTCGTGCTTGATCGTGTTGTAGCAATGCGGGCAGTTGGCGACCACTTTCTGCACGCCTTTGGCGTTCATCAGCTCGATGTTTTGTTTGGCCTGCATCTGATAGAGGTACTCGTTGCCGAGGCGCCGCGCCGGGTCGCCAGAGCAGCCTTCCTCCGCAGCCAGCACGCCGAAGCTGACGCCGGCCTGCATGAAGAGCCGCACCAGCGCCTTCGTCACCTTGACGTTTCGCTCCTGCAGCGCCCCCGAGCAGCCGACCCAGTAGAGATACTCCTGGCTGCCGTCGAAGACCGGCACTTCCGTGCCCTCGGCGGCCATCTCCTCGATCCACGTCGTGCGCGTCAGCTGCGTCCCGCGCCACGGGTGGCCGCGCTGCTCGATCTGCATGAGAGTGGCCTGCGCCGTCTCCGGCATGTTCGACTGCTCCATCACCATGAAGCGGCGGACGTCCATGATCGTCGGCACGTGCTCGATGAACACGGGGCACGCTTCCATGCAGGCGCCGCAGGTCACGCAGTCCCATGTCTGTTCGAAGCCGACGGCGTCGACCGTCGTCTTAGGTTCAGCCACCTCGCCGTCGCCGTTTGAGGCGGCCGCTTTCTTCATCCAGAAGCGTGCCGGCGGTGTCTCGTCGTCCAGCATGTGCCGGACGTCGACGATGTATTGCTTCGGCGAAAGCAGCTTGCCGGTGATGCTCGCCGGGCAGACCTCGGTGCAGCGGCCACACTCGGTGCAATTGAAGGGGTCGAGCAGCTGCTTCCAGTTGAAGTCAGTGAGCTTGCCGGCGCCGAAGCTCTCGGCCTCCTCGATGTTCTTGATCGGCTGCATCACCCCCGTCGGCTCATATCGGCGCAAGAAGATCTGCGGAACGATGGCGAGCACGTGTGAGTGCTTGGAGTAGGGGAGGAAGCAGAGGAAGCCGAGGAAGTCGATCAGGTGGTTGTACCAGAAGAACGTATTGAACGCCTCCGCCGTCCCCGTCGACATGCCCAGCTCGCCCCATAGCTCGGAGAAGCCGTAAGCAAGGAACGACAGCTCGGCGTTCTCGAACAACTCGGGGTGGAGGTAGAACTCGAAGCTGTTGACCATAACGTCGGTGACCATCAGCCAGAAGATGAAGAAGAGCGTCATCCAGCCGTCGATGTTCAGCGACATGCGCTTCGGCTTCCAGACCACCCTCTGGAAGACGGCCATGCCGATGCCGACGATGACCAGGATGTTGAAGGTGTCCATCACCGGTCGCAGCACGTCGTAGATGCCGGGCACGAGTGCCTCGAACGAGATGCCGTTGTCGACGCCGTTGAGGAGGAAGTTCACCGTGCGGATCTGGAGGATGATGAAGCCCCACCAGATCAGCGTGTGCAGGAGGCCCGAGTACCAGTATTGGCGGCGAGCGACGCGCGCGTTGCCAAGCAGCCACGGTATGAGGCCGGCGACGCGCCAGAAGAGGTGGTTGAGGCGGTTCAGTGGCTGCGCGGCGAAGAGCCAGCTAACGCGGACGTACCCGGACCAGGCGAAGAAGGCCATGAACCCGAAGAAGATGGCGTAGAAGATGATGTTCCCGGGAAACTCGTTCGCTGGCGTCATGTTAGCTCCTGCCGATCGTCTCCAGACTTGCGCGCCCAATGATAGCGACGGGCGAGAAGGTGGGTCAAACGGCGGATCGAACGAGCGGGTGGAAGGTCAGCGTGCTAGGCACTCGATCCTGAGCGCTGGAAGATGAAGCCGGCGCCGATCGCCAGGAGAGCCGTCGGCGGCGCCATGATCGCCGCGAAGACGATTCCGAGGCCAGGGGTGGCCAGCCCGAGCATCGCCAGCAGCATGACCCCAATCGTCGTGATCCGCAAAACGGACCGGCGGCGCGGATGATCGCGGACGATCGAAACGGCGACCGCGGGCAAGAAAAAGAGGCCGATGAACGCAAAGGCGATCGCCCATAGACGCGACCCTTCTAGAGGATCGATGAGCACAGCCGTCGCCAGCGTGAATAGCATCCCGGCACCGAGCAGGCCGCCCGCCGCGCCGCTGAAGGAGATGCCGCCGCCGGTCGTGCCCTCGGAAGAGGGCGCGACCTCCTCGCTGACAGGGACGCCGGCAGCCATCGCCTCCTGACGTTGCTCCTGGCGTTCGAGCCGCTGCCGGCGCTTGCGCCTTCGCCGCGGCATTACGGTCGCATCGACGGCGGCGTTAGCCGCTCTTCGCTTCGCCGAACTGCTTGCGGAGGTCGGTCTTGAGCACCTTGCCGACGTAGTTACGGGGCAGGTCTTCGACGAAGGCGTAGAACTTCGGCGCCTTGTAGCTAGCGAGGCGATCCTTTACGAACTGCGTCAGGTCGTCCTCGCTCGCCCGCTGACCCGGCTTGAAGACGACGATCGCTTTCACCTCTTCGCCCCACTCGACGTCCGGCACGCCGATCACGGCGGCGTCCTCGACGGCGTCGTGCTGCTGCAGGACGTTCTCGATCTCGCCCGGCGCAATGTTCTCGCCGCCGCGGATGATCAGGTCCTTCGTGCGGCCCGTTATGTAGAGATATCCGTCGTCGTCCATCCAGCCGACGTCGCCCGTGTGCAGCCAGCCGCCCTTGATCGCCTCCGACGTGTCCTCGTCGCGGTTCAGGTAGCCGGACATCACGCGTGGGCCCTGCGCGACGATCTCCCCCTCCTGTCCGGGCGGCAGGATCTCGCCTTCTGGGTCCATGATCATGACCACGATGTCGTCCATCGCCCGGCCGACGGAGCGCAGCCGCTTGAGCGCCAGTTCCCGCGCCTCGCCCTCCTCCTTCGGAATCTGATGGTCGTCCGGACCGAGGAACGTGAGCGACGAGGTGCTCTCTGTCTGGCCGTAGGCGTTCATCAGGCCGCAGGGCATCACATCGACGGCTTTCATCACGACTTCGTAAGGCATCGGCGCGGCGCCGTAGGCAACGAGCTTCAGTGAGCCGAGGTCCGTCTTGTCGAAGTCCTCGTGCTCCATGACCCGCTTGAGCATCGTCGGCACGATGAAGCTGTGCGTGACGCCGTGCTCCTGCACGGCCGTCAGCCAGGCGGAGGACTCGAACTGCGGCAGGATCGCCATCTTGCGGCCGGACCAGACGGTGGAGAGCATCGTCGTCGCGCCGGCGACGTGGTAGAAGGGCACGGAGACGAGCAGCACGTCCGGCTTCTCCGCCGCCGGGTCGACCGGCTCGACGGTGTTCGTGACGTAGACGGACATGCCGAGGAAGGTGAGGACGACGCCCTTGGGCAGCGCCGTCGTGCCGCTGGTGTAGATGATGATCGTCGGGTCGGCGTCGTCGATCTCGGTGAAGATCTCGTCCGGTTCGTGCGCGGCGAGCAGGTCCTCGTAGTACGGCATGTCGTCGGACTTGCTGTCGATGGCGACGAAGTGCTTGACCGTCGTCAGCTCGCCCCGGATCGCGGTCAGGAGGTCGAGGTAGCGCTCGCCGACGAAGACGACAGTCGCCTCGGCGTTGTTGCACATGTAGACGATCTCTTCCCGCTTTGCCCGGTAGTTGAGAGGCACGAAGACGCCGCCCAGTCTGGCCGTGGCGTAGTAGGTCTCGACGTACTCCATCGAGTTAAGCGCCATGACCGCGACCTTATCGCCCTGGCCGACGCCCATCCCCTGCAGCGCGTTGACCAGGCGGTTGACGCGCTCCTGCATCTCGGCGAAGGTGCGCGTCTTGCCCTCGCACACCATCGCCGTCCGCTCCGGGACGGTGGCGGCGGCGATCATCAGGAATTCGCTGGTGTTCATATGCCCTCCCTATGGCGGCCGGACCTCTGGGCGCAGACCGGCGGCCTATAACGCTACCGAAAACCGCTGCTGGTCGCCAGTCCCCCTAGGAGTGCTCCGGGGTAGATCAGGCACTGTCAGTTGGGCGTGACCGGTTCCCGTCCATCGCGGACACTGTGGTCAGCGCCCACGATGGGGCGTGCGAAGCTCACCTCGACATCGCCGTCCCGCACGCGCACTTCGTAGCGATCCAGGCCGCGCGGGCACGGCCCGGCGTAGCAGACGCCGGTCAGGTCGTACGTCTCGCCGTGGCAGGGGTTCCGGAACCAGCCAGTGTTGCCCATGATCGTGAAGTTCGGCACGAACGGGACTTTGCAGCCGAGGTGCGGGTCAATTGTGCTGAGCGCCAGGATCTCGCCGGACTCCAGCAGCACGAGGTACACATCGCCCTCGACAAGGAGCGGGTCGTTGACAGCGAGTTCGTCGGCGCGCGCCAGGACGGCCCATTCGGAGTCGGCTCCGTTGCCCGGCCAGACGATGGCAACGCC
>JADFTG010000088.1 GCA_022560365.1 Chloroflexota bacterium
GGGGTCGCCCGCCAGCCGCCGACCATGCTCGCCGGCGGGCTCAAGCCAGCGAACGTCGGTGAAGCCGTGCGGGACGTCCAGCCGTGGGCCGTCGACGTGTCCTCCGGCGTCGAGACCGACGGCGCGAAGGACCCGGCCAAGATCCGTGCTTTCATCGCCGCCGCCAAGGCTCAGCCAGATGTGCGCTCAGCCTAGCGTCGCCCGCCCCGACGAGCGCGGCCGCTTCGGCCCGTACGGCGGCAAGTACATCCCCGAGACGCTGATGGCGGCCGTCGCCGAACTCGAGAACGAGTACCGCGCGGCGCGCGCCGATCCGGCGTTCGAAGAGGAGCTGGCCCACCTCATGCGCCACTACGTGGGCCGGCCAACTCCGCTCTACTTCGCCAGCCGCCTGACGGAGCACCTCGGCGGCGCCAAGATCTACATCAAGCGCGAAGACCTGGCCCACACCGGCGCTCACAAGATCAACAACGCGCTCGGCCAGGGCCTGCTCGTCCGCCGCATGGGCAAGCCGCGCGTCGTCGCCGAGACGGGCGCCGGCCAGCATGGCGTCGCCGCCGCGACCATCTGTGCCAAACTCGGGCTCGAGTGCGTCGTCTACATGGGCGAAGAGGACATCCGGAGACAGGCGCTCAACGTCTTCCGCATGAAGCTCCTCGGCGCCGAGGTCCGCCCCGTCGCCTCAGGGTCGCGCACGTTAAAGGACGCGATCAACGAAGCGATCCGCGACTGGGTCACCAACGTCGAGAACACACACTACCTCATCGGCTCCGTCGTCGGCCCGCACCCGTACCCGATGATCGTGCGCGACTTCCAGTCCGTCATCGGTGAGGAGTCCCGCGCCCAGATGCTCGATGCCGAAGGGCGCCTGCCGGACTACGCCGTCGCCTGCGTCGGTGGCGGTTCGAACGCGATCGGACTCTTCCACCCGTTCTTCGCGGACGAAGACGTACGCTTCGTTGGCGTCGAGGCGGCGGGCGAAGGCGTCAACAGCGGCCACCACGCAGCGACGCTCGCCGGCGGCCGCCCCGGCGTCCTTCACGGCGCGATGTCGTACCTCCTCCAGGACGACGACGGCCAGGTCATGGAGGCGCACTCGATCTCGGCCGGCCTGGATTATCCCGGCGTTGGCCCCGAACACTCCTTCTACAAGGACACGGGCCGCGCAGAGTACGTCTCGGTCACTGATCGCGAAGCCCTGGAAGGCTTCACGCTCCTCTGCGAGACGGAAGGCATCATCCCGGCGCTGGAGTCCGCGCACGCCGTCTATTACGCTGCGAACCTGGCGAAGACGCTGGACGCGGACAAGATCGTCCTCATCAACCTCTCGGGCCGCGGCGACAAGGACATGGACGTGGTGCGCGAGGCGCTGATGGACGGAACAGCCTGACGGAACGCGCAGAGAAAGCTGGCTAGAAACCGGTGCGGCTGGCGCCGCCCGGCCCACCGCCACCCCGCAGCCGCGGGTCGCTGATGTCGCGGAAAGAGTCGCCCATCAGGTTGAAGCCCAGGACGACGAGGCTCAGCGCGAGGCCCGGGAAGAAGACTACCCACCAGATCCCGCGGCCGATCGCGTCGTCGCGGTTGGAGAGGTTGCCCATGTCAGAACCCCACGACGGCGTCCCGGCAGGCAGGCCGACCCCGAGAAAGCTAATCGCCGCCTCGGCCAGGATGGCGATCGGCAGGAAGATCGTCCCCAGCACCACGATCAGCGCCGCCACGTTCGGCAGGACGTGCCGCATCATGATCCGAAAGTCGCTGGCGCCCATCGCCCGTGCCGCCTCGATGTAGACGTTCTCCTTGAGTGACAGTACGGCGCCACGAATCACGCGCGCCGCACCAACTGCGATCGCGAAGCCGATGGCCAGCGAGATGATGATGATGTCGAGGAAGTTCGGTATCCCCAACCACGTTCCCGACGGTAGTGGTGTGTTGTCTTTCAGGAACACGCGGACGGCGGAGTCATCATTGCCGATGACGGCGATGATCGCCAGCAGCAGGACGATCGCCGGAAAGGCAAGCAGCGCGTCGACGAGCCGCTGGAGTACCGAGTCGACGAAGCCGCCGAAGTAGCCGGAGGCGATCCCCACTGCGCTCCCAAGCGCCATACCAGACGTAACCGAAATAACCCCGATCAGCATCGCGATGCGGGCGCCGAAGATCGTGCGGCTGAAGACGTCTCCGCCCAGCCGGTCGGTGCCGAACGGGTGCGACAGGGTGGGCCCCTCTTTGACCGGGCCGATCAGAAGAGCTTCCGGGTCGTACGGCGCGATCGTCAGATACGGGAACTCGGCGAAGATGGCGGAGAACGTGACTAGCAGAATGCAGAAGAGTCCGAGCACTCCCAGCGGATGTGCGCGCGCCAGCCGCAGCATCTTTAGCCAGCGCGGTGCGCCGCTCGGCGGCGTTAGCGGCGAGTCGAGTTCAAGAGCGACTTCCTTCGCCATCGCCTAGCCGTACCTGATCCTGGGGTCGAGCCAGGCGTAGGCGACGTCCACAACCAGATTGATCACCACGAATACCAGGGCGAAGATCAGCACCAGGCTCTGCACGACGAGGAGGTCGCGGCCGATCACGGAGTCCAGCAAGTACCTTCCCATGCCGTTGAGCGCAAATATATGCTCGATGAGCACCGCGCCACCAATCAGCGCGCCCACCTGCAGGCCGATGATCGTAAGGACGGGGATCATCGCGTTCTTGAGCGCGTGCCGCCAGACGACGGTCCGCTCCTTCAGGCCTTTTGACCACGCCGTGCGCACGTAGTCGTTTCGCATCACCTCGAGCATCGACGAGCGCATCAATCGCATGATCACAGCGGCGATGCCTAACGAGAGGACGAGAGACGGAAAGAAGAACGTCTCCAGGTTCTGCAGCGGGTCCTCCCATATCTTGACCGCGTTGCCGGTGCCAAATTAGGTGGTAACCAGCCGAACCAGTTCGACCCAAACGCGATTACAAGGATCGCCAGGTAGAAGTTGGGAACGGATAACCACGCGACGCTCGTCATTCGCACGACCAGGTCAACCAGCGTGCCGGGCCTGATCGCTGATAAGACGCCCGGTGGTATGCCCAGAACCACCGCGAATATGAGAGACAAGATCATCAGCTCGGCCGTCACCGGCAGAGTCCGGGCGAGTCTGTCCGTGACGGACTGTCCGCTATTTAGAAACGACTCCCCGAAGTCACCCTGAAGGACGCCGGAGAACTTGCCACGCGGTCCGAAGCCGAGGACCTTGCTGTCGCCTTCGTCATCGTCTGGCCAGACGCCAAGCCACTCCCCGTATTGCCGGAGGAAGCTCTCGTCCAGTCCGTACTCCGCTTCGAGATCGGTCACCAATTCATCGTTGCAGCTAAAGCCGCAGATCAGATGCGCGGCGCTCCCCGGGATGATCCGGAACGTGGCGTGAGTCATGAAGCTCACGAGAAGCATGATCGGGATCAGCAGCAGAAGCCGCCGGATGATGTAGTCGCGCATGGCCTTTGTGGGCGCCGCCGGCCTAGGTCAACTCCGTCCAGATATCGACGCCGAACGGGGTGGAATCCTGGGGTATATCGTCGCCAGCCGAGAACCCGAACGTCGCGAACGGGAAGTGCACGTACGCCTGGTTAGCGGAGTACTGGTAGCCGCCGGTAGTCGTCAGCTGGGGCCCGTGCTCTTCCAGAATCAGCTCCTGTGCCTCGGTGATGATCGCCTGACGCGCTTCGACGTCGAACTCCGCCGACTGAGCGTCGATCAGCTTGTCGAGGGTGGGGTTCGAGTAACCCGTCCAGTTGCCGGAACCCGTCACGCCCAGCGAGTGGTAGAAGGAGAGCGGGCGGTCCGGCTCGTCGTAGGGGAGGTTGGGGAAGAACGTCATGTCAAAGTTGCCGGGCAGCAGGACCGACCCGATGTACGCGCCCAACTCGACCTCGTCGATCTGGACGTTGACGTTGATATCCTTCCAGCTGTCCACGATGATCCTCGCGATGTCGTTGATAAAGTTGACGCCCGGCAGCCGCGGCGTCTTAAGAAGCACGTCCCCGAAACCGTCGGCATAGCCAGCGGCCTCCATCAACTGCTTGGCCTTTGCCACGTCGCGCTTGTAGAACGAGCGCAGCTGCTCCTGGGGCAGCGACCACTTGACCTGCGGCCACTGGATCGGGCCGCCGTACTGACCCTCACCCGACTGCGCCAGTTCGATGATCCGATCGCGATTGATTGAAATGTTGAGCGCTTCGCGAACGCGGATGTCGTCGAACGGATCCCGTCGCACGTTGAGATGGACGACCGGGTAGAAGAGGCTCGGCGCTCTGTTCACGGAGATCGCTGGATCGGCATCGAACCGGTCAAAGTCCTCCTTGACCAGGATCGCGCCGCTGACGTCGTGCTGGCCGTTCTTGAACGCCGCCAGCAGCGACGCGTTGTCTGTGATGACAACGTAGGTGATCCCATCGAGGAACGGTCGGTCCGGAATAAAGAAGTCGGGGTTACGCTTGAGCACGATCCGCTCGTTGCCGACGAACTCCTCCAGCATGAAGGGCCCGCTGCCGAAGGCGTTCTGGCCCAACTGCAGACGAGGTGCGTCGTCGACCACACCCGGCGACATTATTGCGTACGTGGCGTTTGCCATTTCGCGCACGGCTGGGACGAACGGCTCGGCCATGTTGAAGCTGAACGTGTGCTTGTCCGGCGTCTGCAAAGCGGGGCGAAGCATATTCGGGTCGGTGCTGCCAGCGATCTTCCGCGGGAAGCGCTTATCTATCGCTGTGAGCGACGTGCCCCGGCGAATGAAGCTCTCCTTGCAGGCCTCGGAGTCGATGTCTTCGCCGTCGAACTCGCCTCCTGCCGGGGCGTTCCTCACGCCCTCCCTGAGCGTGAAGATGAAGTTCGTCACCTCCGGCATCTCCAGCGCCGTCGCCAGGTTGTTGAAGATCATAACTTCGGCGCCCGGCGCCCAACTGTAGAGGCTGCTATAGAGTAGCGTAGTGATGTCGAGTCCGGTAAGGTCGACGTGCGGGTCAATGCCGCCGACTGAGACCGGGCGGCCCCAGGTGATGCTGCCGCCGGGGCCGGGCGTCGCATTCGGGTTAGACGTGATGTTCGGGCCGCCACCGGTGCCCCCGTTGCAGCCGACTATGAGCGCCGCCGCCCCACCCAGCGCCGTCGTGGCGCCAGCGCCGAGAAGTGCCCGCCGGCTCATTCGCTTGCGAGACAACCTCTGCCAGTAGTTAGGTTCTGTCATTCGATCTGCTCCCTCCCAAGGGGCACCCTCCGCACATGCAAAGACAACCGCCTTCTGGTTAGCGGTACGTAACTTATACGCAGTGGCGATGTACCTTGTCAACGGGCATTCTAGCAACCGCTTAGTCACCTGGCTAGATCGCTAATCCATCGGCACCTGCGCAGGCTGGAAAGCGTTTATCCTATTTGACGGACAGAACGCAAGGGAAGGCATTAGGACTCGTAATGGACGCACTCAAGATCGGCCGCATCTTCGGCATCGACATCCGGATCCACTGGAGCTGGCTCGCCATCTTCTTTCTTCTGCTGTGGTGGCTCGCCGAGGGCTTCTATGACGACGTCTCCGCCTATTCCCACTGGTCAGCGGCCGAGCGCTGGCTCGCCTCCGGGATCACAACAACCCTCTTCTTCGTCTCGATCCTGCTGCACGAGCTGTCGCACTCGCTGGTGGCCCGGCGGCTCGGCCTGCCGGTGCACAGCATCACGCTATTCATCTTCGGTGGCGTCTCGTCGCTGACACAGGAACCAGACAGCCCGGGCCAGGAGTTCAAGATGGCGATCGTCGGCCCGCTCATGAGCTTCGCGCTGGGCATCATCGCCGCGGGTATCGCCGCTGGCCTCTGGGCTAACGGCCTGGACGACACAGTTCCGGGCGCGGTCGCCGCCTACCTTGCATTCA
>JADFTG010000089.1 GCA_022560365.1 Chloroflexota bacterium
TGGCTGGATAACCAGATTCCGCCGCAAGGGCATAAAGCCACTTCGCTTGTAACAGACAGGGCGGCCCGTCCAAGGCCATGTCCGCTTGACGTAATCCGTGAAACGCGGCCCGAAAAGCGTCACCGTCTTCCTGCGCCCGTAAATTCATCAACACCACCTCTCCCGCCGCCCGGTTCCCTGCCGGGCCAGGACGTTGGAAACATCCTCGTAAGCCCTTGATGTATATAAGCTGGCCGCCAGACCCTAATTCCAACGCGCCTCAATGTTTTCAATAGCTTAACTTTTACATTTGTTAACCTTTCGTTAACGAATTCCCTCTATATATGGGATCAGACAATTCCTTCCTTAGGGTTGTCTTTGGACGTAGTCCAATTTTTGACGCCTCCCTGTTAACTTAAGCCGCCCTCCGGGGCGGCTTTTTTTGGCCTTTATCGGCCGGCGCCCACCGGGCGGGATTTGTAAAGCTATGTTAAAATAGACAACTACGGCCAGGTAAAGGTTGTATTTACGCTCCCGTGGGAAAATCATCGGCCGGGGAAGCTATGCCTCGGGGCGCCCTTGGGGAAGGGATCGCGCGGTCGCGGATTCTGAACGGTGCCTGGTGGTCGAACGGTGCTTGGCGCCAGCAGTTCATCTTCGATCGCGCTCTTGCCGAGCGGGCGAGGGAGTGGACATGGGAAGCGAAACGCCGACGGCGTTTTTCAACAAGACCTATGAAGAAGCGCTCGCCCTCATGGTCGAGACGAAGGACTATATCGAGTGGCACGAGAGCGACGACGGCGGGCTTTTACCCGATCTCGACCGCTTGCGCCTGAGCCGTGAAGCCATGCGCGTGACCGCGCGTCTGACCCAGATCATGGCCTGGCTGTTCGCCCAGAAGGCCGTGTTCGTCGGCGAGCTCACCCTCGCCGAAGCCGCGGCCGAGCCCTATACGCTCTCCGGGCAGGAGGTGTGCGCGCCCGACGATGCCGATCACCGCCGCGGCCACTGGCGTGCCGTACACGCTGGAAGATTTCGTAAAAATCGGCGAGCGTACCTGGAATCTCGAACGCCTGTGGAACATGAAAGCCGGCCTGACCAAGGCCGACGATTCCCTCCCCAAACGTCTCCTCAAAGAGGCCCACACGTCCGGCCCCTCCGCCGGCGTCACGATGGCCGTCGCGCTCGTCTCCGCCATGACGCGTCGGCCCGTCCACAAGGACGTGGCGATGACCGGCGAGATCACGCTGCGCGGCAAGGTGCTGCCCGTCGGCGCCATCCGCGACAAGATTCTCGCTGCGCACCGCGCCGGCAGCAAACGCATCATCATCCCGCGGGACAACGAGAACGACCTGCTCGACGTCCGCGAAGAAGTCCGCCGCGACCTCGAGTTCGTGCTCGTTGACAGCGTGGACGAGGTACTGGATGCGGCCCTGCACAAAGAAGCGATCGACGACGGCCCAAGGGTCGAGCAGCTCGTCGCGGGCAGCTAGTCCGCCCTCCTGACACACCGCTGCCGCCCGGAAGAGCCAGAGTGGCACCTCTTCGCCATCGATATCGAGCACGTCGCACTCATCGCCTTCGAGAACGAGCAGAAGACCGTCCAGATCTGGCCCTGACCATCAGCGGCCAGCGGCGATACGCACCCCGTATAAGATAAGGGGCGTTATGAAGGGCTGCCTCGCCTGTGACCTGACCACCGGACGCGCGCCCTTAACGGGCGGTGTCATCTTTGAGAGCGATGGCTGGCTCGTCGAGCACTGCATAGGGCCGTTGGGTGTCGGCACCTTGATCGTCAAGCCGCGTCGCCACGTCGAGCGCTTTGTTGACCTCTCGCCTGCCGAGTATGGGGCCTTCGGCCGACTCGTCTGGCTCGCTACGGCGGCCCTGCGGGAGCTGCTCTCGCCCGACCAGACGTACGTCTGCCAGTGGGCTCACGCTGGCTGGACTCCCGGGCACATTCACTTCGTCATCCAGCCCGCGTGGGACCGCGATGGCGAGAAGCACGCTAGCCCCGGTCCCTTCCTCCAGGTCGATCTGTTCAACGCCAACAAGACTCCGCCGGCCGACGAGGTCGAAGCCTTCTGCGTCCGCGTCCGCGAAGTGATCCACCAACTCACTGCCTCTACAGGGACGTCAGTCGCCCTGTCTGATCGGTTCCCCCGCCCCCGGCGGAGGGGAGAGGGGGACAGGGGGTGAGGGTGTGAAGCGCGTCCTCGTCATCGTCGCTCACGCCGACGACATGGAGTTCATGGCCGGCGGCACGATCGCGAAGATGGCTGGCCTGGGCTACGAGATCCGTGAAGTCATCGCGACGAACAACGAGCGCGGCACGCTCGACCCCGGCTGGGACACGCGCTTCACAGCGGAGACGCGACGCGAGGAAGCCCGCCGAGGCGCCAGGGTCCTGGGCGTCGACCCCAACGTCGAGTTTCTGGGCTACGAAGACGGCCGCCTGACCGAGACGCCGCTCAACGAGCTGCGCGAGCTGTGCATGCGCGCGATCCGCGCCCACCGCCCTGACGTGCTGTTCACGTGGGACCCGTTCGCGCCGTACGAAGAACACGGCGACCACCGCAGCATCGCTATGGCAGCCACCGAAGCGGCCAGCTTCTCGCATTTCCCGCTCTACCACCCGGAGCACGCCGAAGACGGTCTCGATCCACATGACGTGGGCGAGCGCTACTTCTTCGCCAAGTCGCCCCGCGACGTGAACAAGACCGTCGACATCGGCGAGCAGATCGACCGCAAGATCGACGCCCTCTGCGAGCACGTCTGCCAGATGGAGATGACGGTAATGGAGGCGCAGGCCGCGGTCGCCGCTGCCGGCCTCGACATCCCCTTCATTCGGGACGCCGACCCGGGCGACTACCGGCCGCTGATCGAGGCGCAGATCAAGGCCTGGGCGGCATCAGTCGGCAAGCGTGGAGGGTGCGCTTACGGCGAGGAGTTCCGCCGCCAGCGATTCGGCGGCGTGGAGCGCTGGCTGCCCGGCGGCGAGGGGCTGCCGGACGACGTCTAGCCCGACGGTCATCTCGGCCTTGGCGGGCGCCTCCTCGGGGTCGGCGGAAGCTACCTGGTCTGTCATGATGTTTCCCTGGCGACCGCGACCGTTCTCAGATCAGCGGCTCTGGCGCCGTTCGCCGAACCGTTGCGCTCGCCGAACAGACCCATCTCCTCGGCGCGCACGAATGCACGCACGACGTCGGGGTCAAACTGCGTGAGCGAGTTTCTGAGTATTTCTTTCAGCGCCACCTCGTGCGACATCTTCTTGCGGTGTGGGCGGTCGCTCGTCATTGCCGTGTAGGCGTCGGCCACGGCGTAAATCCGCGAGCCCACCGGGATCTTGTCTCCCTTGAGGCCGTACGGGTAGCCCTGGCCGTCGAACCGTTCATGGTGGGCGAGCACGACCTCGGCGGCGTCGCTGAGGTTGAGGATATCGGCCAGGATATTGGAGCCGAGCTCTGGATGGCGTCGCATCTCATCCCACTCCCCATCGCTGAGTTTACCTTCCTTGGCCAGGATCCCCTCCGCGATCTCCATCTTGCCGATGTCTGCGAGCACGGCGGCGCGCTGGATGAGCTGTGTCTCCTCGCGGCCCAATCTCATCTGCTGGGCGAGGATGAACGCCAGGTCGCTTACCTCCAACGCGTGGCTGGCCGACATGTCGTCCCGCAGCCCCATCGCCGAAGTCAGGGCGTCGACGATCGAGCTGTACTTCTGATGCACTCCTCTGACCCGGCTCTCCACCCTCTCCCTTTCACGGCGGAGAGAGAGCAGCGTCGTCAGCAGCGTGGCGGCGAGGGCCGCGCAGCCAACGACCATAGCGGCGAGCGCGCTGGCTGCAATCGTAGCCACAGCCAGCATCAGAACGAAGATAATCAGCCCGGCTATCGTCACAATCTTGCCGCGCGCCCCGATTTCGAGACTGGTTACTTCCTGCTGATGCACCCCTTTGACCCCGCTCTCCACCCTCCCCCTTCCGCGGCGGACAGAGCGCAGCGTCAGCAGCAGCGTAGCG
The DNA here is from genome assembly GCA_022560365.1 of Chloroflexota bacterium. Taxonomy (GTDB): domain Bacteria; phylum Chloroflexota; class Dehalococcoidia; order SM23-28-2; family RBG-16-64-32; genus CF-162. The sequence goes on from JADFTG010000089.1 coordinate 4,001, forward strand.
AAGAGGGCTACGGAGCCAACGATCGCAGCGGCGAGCGCACCGGCTGCTATCGTTGCCATAGCCAGCATCAGGCCGAAGAGAATCAGCCCGCTTATCGTCGCCATCGTGCCGCGCGTCCCGGTTTTTCGGCTGGTTATTTCCCTCATATCGGAGCCCCCTAAACGTTCCCGTATCCGTCGTCAGGCGCCGAGTCGATGCCCTGAGACGTTACTGGCTGTGTTATTGCGTCGCCGCTCTTGGCGAGTTTTCGCGATACTTTGTTGGCGTACATGTCCGCATCCGCCCACTGGATCAGTTCTTCGACCTCATCGCCGCCCCACGGGTAGCCCGCAAGGCCGACGGAGACCGTGACCACGATCGATTTGTCCCCTTCCTGGTACATCGGCGTCCTTTCCAGGTCTTCCCATAGGCGCCGCGCCAGCGCGAAGGCGCCACGCTTGTCAGTCTCCGGCATCACGATGCCGAACTCGTCGCCGCCCAGGCGGGCCGCTACGTCGTGTGTGCGCGTGTGTCGGGCCATCGCCTTGCCGAGGTTGGCCAGGATCTCGTCGCCGACGCCGTGGCCGTACTCGTCGTTGATCGTTTTCAACCCGTCGAGGTCCATCACCAGGATCGCCAGTGGCTGCCTGGAGAGGCGCGCCTTCTCGACCTCTATCTTGAGGACTTCGTAGAAGTGCCGGCGGTTGAAGAGGCCGGTTAGCTCGTCCCGGTAGGCCATATCCTGGAGGTCAGTCAACTGCATCACCAGCCTTGCCTTAAAGCGATGGTAGGAGGAGAGGTGCATCCGCCGAATCACCACGCCGCAGAAGAGAGCGTAGGCGAAGTGGACGCCCGCCGCTGCCGAGTAGAGGGTGAAGTGCCACCACTGTCCGCCTACCTCCACCGACAGCGCGATCAGGGCCCCGACCGTGACGATCGTGACCGCTATTCCGCTTGCCCACGCTATGCGGTTGATGCTGGCTTCTTCGCGCACAAGATTGCACTCCGAAGCCGCCAGACTCGTTCCGTTCGGCATGCCACTCATCCCACCTGATCCCTGCACTCTGCGTTTGTTCTGCCGAAACAGCCACTTGGGCCCCGCTCTTGTCGCCTGTCACACCGGCGGCCAGGCGACCGTATCCGCCTGCGGCGGACTTAGGCCCGTAGCTTTGCGCCCCGCCCTTTCGGCACGGTTCGCCCCTTCGGTAGTCGTGTGTGGCGCTTTCGCGTCGCACAATACCTAAGACGCCGTCGCTGCTTGGCAGTTACGTGGTTCAGTGCGCGTTAGTGCGCGAAACGCCGCCTCCGGGCAGAATTACCCGAAGCTTCACGTTATTGGCGTGCGCTCCTGCCCCTCGTCGGGTTCCGGGTGGATCACCACCTCAGCGCCGGGCAGGCGTGTCTGGATCTCCGCCTCGATGTGGTCGGAGGCGTCGTGCACGTCCACTACCGTTCGGTCGGCCTCGAAGATCAGATGCATGTCAATGTGGCGGGTTGCACCGGAGCGCCGCGTGCGCAGGCGGTGGTATCCCAGCACTTCGCCCTTGTGCGCCCGCAGCACCTCCTCGATCACGATCAGCTCCGCGTCGGGCAGCGACTGGTCCATGATGTCCTCCAGCGCCGTCCGCACCAGCCCGATCGCTGTCCACGCCATGTACGCGGCCAGCAGGAGCGCCGTGATCGGGTCGAACAAGCGCTCCTTTGTGATCCCGACAAGCGCCAGGCCCAGGATGATTGCCCCGGCCTGGACCACGTTCGTCTGCAGGTGCGTCGATTCTGCCGTCAGCGCCATCGACCCCGTCCGGCGCGCCTCCCGCCGCATCAGCGCGGCCATCACCAGGTTCGCTACCACCGCTATCGCCATCGCCGCGAGCCCGATGTCGACATCGATCTCCGGCGATCCTTCGATCAGCCTTCGC
>JADFTG010000090.1 GCA_022560365.1 Chloroflexota bacterium
GCCCTCGGCGGTGAAGCCGGTGATGTTGTATGTGATCTTTCCGGTGAATGACTCGTAGTCGTCGCCGAAGTTAGCAAGGTCGGCGAGCGATGAGCCGTCGCCATCGCCGTCGCTGACGCCATCACCGAAGCCCCCACCGCCGCCGTCGCTCGTCGTGGCGGTCGGGTCGCCGTTGCCGTTGCCATCGTCATCGTCGTCGTTGCAGGCGGCCGCGGCCACGAGTCCGAGCAGGGCGATAGCGCCGATCATAACTATGAAGAGGTGCCAGGCCGGTGAACGTCGATTCGTCATCTAATCCTCCTTGAAGTGGGTGCGCTAAGGGCGCGTTTGGTAAAGGGTATGTGACCTCGCGCTAACGGTCGAGCGTTCCGGTCTATGAGCGCTCGAGCAGCGCCGGATCGGTCACGGTCAGCTTGTCCCGGACGGTGCGCTGCACGTGCTCGAACACCTTGCGTGCCGTCTCGCCGTCATCCGCGTCCCCGCCGCGGATGAGCGTGCTGAGCGCCTCGTTCCGCTCGCGGAGTGCCGAGCGCAACTCCTCGCGGCCAGCGGGGGGTTCGGCCGGGCCGAGGACGGCGTCGAGGCCGGACCATTCGGCGGCGAGCTGCTCTTCATCGTTGCTCAGCTCGCGGCGGACGATGCGGATGGCGTTGGCCGCGACGCGGGCGTGAAAGCCGCGCGAACCGGGCACGTTGGGCACGATTTCGGTGTCGAGGAAGTGCTCGACGGCGGCGAGGAGTTCATCATAGGAGGGTCGGTCTTGCATCAGGTTAGCCTCTCACCGGATACGGTAACGGATAAACGGACCAGTCGCCGCCTACGCGAGGACGCATCCGCTTATCCGTTTCTCATCCGCTGACAGATCCCTCCATCAGGTTTAGCAGCTCCCACTCGGTCTCGGCGGTGCGACGGCCGATGGTGGCCAGCTCGACGGACTTCGAGAGGCCGTCCAGGTAGGCGCGCGCCTGCATGATGCAGATGACGCCCCAGCGCAGGTTGCCGAAGACATCCCACCAGTGGACAGCCGTCGCGTCGACCGCTCGGCCGCCAGCGGCCTCGTACGCCCGGAAGAGATCTTCCCGCTGGCCGACACCGGCGACGGGGAGCTGATCGTTCCCGAAGCGCCAGGAGCGCACGCAGACCCAGGCCAGATCCTCCATCGGGTCGCCCACGTGCGCCAGCTCCCAGTCCAGCACCGAGCGCACGCCTTCCGGGCCGATGATGAGGTTGCCCAGCCGGAAGTCGCCGTGCACGAGCACAGGCTCGCCGGACGCCGGCAGGCGGGCCTTGAGCCAGCGGATCGCCAGCTCGAAGGCGGGGTGCGGCTCGGGCGCGATCGAGCGAAACGTCTCTTCGATGCGCTGAAGCTCGCTCTCAGCGGGCGACTTGCCTGCGAGCGGCCCCGCCAGGTCGCTCGTGAGTCCGTGCCGGTCGATCGAGACGCGATGCACGGCCGCCAGGATCTCACCCAGCTGCGCTGTCATCTTCTGCCGGGCGCCCTTGTACTCGTCGTCGCGGAGAATGCGGCGGGCTATCGTTTCGCCGTCGACGCGCTCCATCAGGAAGAACGGTGCGCCGAGCGAATCGTCGCCCATGAGGTGGACGCGCGGGACGGGAACGCCCCCGGCGTGAGCAGCTTCGAGCAGGCGGTATTCGGTCGCGCGCGTCATGGAGCCGACGTTCTGGCGCTGGTCCGCGCGGGCGATCAGCGTCAGCGTCTCGGTGCGGCCGTCGGCATGTTCGATCGTGGCGTCGAATGACCACGTCTGACGGGAAGCGCCGCCTGTGAGGAGGCGAACGTTGTCGACGCGGACGGACTTCGCGTTGTGGGAGCGTTTGAGGAAGGCGGTCAGCTTCGCGGCGACTTCGTCCGGAGTTGCAGTCTTGCGCGACAAGGTCTACTGAATCTGGTCGAGGTATTCGGAGATGCCGAGGCCGGTGTGGCCGAGGCAGGTGTACTCGGTCATCGCCTCGCCGATGTGGGTGACGTGGTCCTGGCGGCGGTTGCGCAGCGGGATGAAGCCGACGACCTTGCCCTCGATCGCGATCTCCTCCCCGTCTTCCAGTGTGACGTCCGCGCGCATCGCCCGGTGGAACGGCTCGTCGGCGTCGAACTGCGTCTCTATGCTGACGCCGGTGATGCGCGAGACGACGCCGTCGCGGATGATGACGCCCCACTCGGTGCGGTCGGTCTTCGTGCGGTTGATCTCGGAGACCATGATGTTGAGCGGGGGCCCGAAGGAGCAGTTGAGCCAGCGGTAGGAGAGGATGTTCTGCCAGTAGCGTGGGCCCCAGGAATGGTCCCGCAGGCCGTAGCCGTCGATCTCGGACGTCTCGCCGTCGATCGTCAGGCTGCCGGTTACGCGCATGTGCTGCTCGTAGTGCGCGCGACCGAAGCCCTCCGCTTCGTTCTCGTGCGGCGCGTCGCTGCCTCGTGACCCGAAGACCGGCGCGACGCTCTCGTGCGTGAGGTCGATCTGCACCTTTTTGTGCGGGTTCTCGCGGAAGGCCTGGCCGGGGTCTGACATCTCCTCTGGCTTGGCCAGGAAGACGGCGGAGCCGTCGTACGTCGTGCGGTGGCGGGCCAGGGGCTCGATCGTCTCGAAACGCATGCCGCCGGCGTCGAAGGCGTCGTTATTCGCGATCTCGGGTCGCTTGTAGTTGAAGAGGACGCTGCCGCCGGGCTCGAAGAGGGAGAGCGTGACCTCGGCGTACCCCTCATTGGCGCGGTTGCCGATGCGCAGGAAGCCGCCACGACGCAGGCGATTGTCGAAGAAATTGAAGTACATGCTCTCGTTGAAGTTCTCTTCGGGACCGAGAGGATGGGTGTAGTCGTCTTCGGGCCTGACATCGCCGAATACCCGTTCCGTGACCATTGGGGCGCCCTCCTGCGAGTTCGTTCCGTGCCTGCCGGCAGGCAGGCCAGCAGGCGGGCCGATTGTAGCACGGCGATCCGATACAGAACTTCACCTGTCGTCAACGCACCGATTACGGCGTGGTTTCGTTGGAATAGATGATGGATGGTGATGAGATTCCGGGAAGGGAGGAATAGGATGCTCTCATTCGCAACCGAAGAGATGATCGGATACAAACTGCAGGAGCTTCAGGCCGAAGCCGGCCGCTTGAAAATTAACGCGCCGCGAGCGAACCGCGAAGAGCGGACGCCCCCGCCCCGGGTCGCTGTCTACCGCAGCCGCTCAGCCAGCCTCGAACAGCTGGCGATCGAACCGCTTCTCGGCTAGTCGCTGCCTCGCACCTGGGGCCGGACGAGCACCTTCTGGTGCTCATTCCTGCTGCGCGTCATATCTTCGAACGTCCTCGGCAGGTCGTCCAGTGCGACGGTGCGGGAGATGAGCGGCGAGACGTCCACCTCCCCTGAGCAGATGAGGTCGCGCGCCTCGGCGAACTCGTCGACGTAGCCGAAGGTGGCGATGATCGACTGCTCCTGTACGATCAGGTTGAGCAGTCCGATCGTGTACGGCAGATCGAACGAGCCGGCGATGACGATGCGGCCGGCCCTACGGGTGGCGGCCAGCGCGTCGTCCATCGTCGGCGGGATGCCGACGGCCTCGATCGAGAGGTCTGCGCCCATGCCGCCGGTTAGCTCTCTGACCTTGAGCGAGGCAGGCTGTGCCGGATCGATGGCGTGGTCTGCGCCCAGCTGCAGGGCGAGCTTGCGACGCGACTCCGCGGGCTCGGAGACGATGATCGTGCCGGCCCCCTTGCGCCGGGCGGCGATCAGGGAAAGCAGGCCGATGGGGCCGCCGCCGGCGATGAAGACGGTTTCACCTGGCTTCATCTCGCCGCGGTTCACAGCGCGCAGGGCGACGGCGAACGGCTCGGTGAGCGCGGCCTTCTCCAGCCACTCCTCGCCGGGGATCGGCAGACACTGGCTGGCCTGGACGAGGCAGCGCTCGGCGTAGGCGCCCGGAAGCATGTAGCCGGTGCCGGCCTGAGTCGCGCAGACGTTGGCGGCGCCATGAGTGCAGTGCCAGCACGTCCCGCAGGGTGCACCGGGGTGGACGACGACGGTGTCGCCCTCGCGCAGGCCTTCGACGCCTTCGCCCAGCGCGGCGACAGCGCCGGTGAACTCGTGGCCCATGACCGGCTGGAAGACGCCGGCGGCGCGTATGGATGGCCCCTCGGCGGCGTACTCGTGCAGGTCGGAGCCGCAGATGCCGCAGTGGCTGACCGCCACGACGACCTGACCGGGGCCCGGCGAGGGCTCGGGGGCGTCACGTAGCTCCATGACGCCCGGCTGCACGAAAGCCGCTGTCTTCACCGGTGTGGCCCTGCGTCGCTCTGCATGATCGCGCACAAGCTTAGCGCAGCGCAGGCGCGTGGGGCGACCGCTCACATATACTGCGGGGTGCAAGCGAAGAGGAAAGAAGGAAGGCCCATGGCGAAGCAGATGAAACTAGGACTCGGGACCGGTTACTGGAGCAGCGGCCCGCCGGGAGGAATCGAGCAGTCGATCGCGCTGGCGGAAGAGCTGGGGTTCGACTCGATGTGGACAGCCGAGGCCTACGGGTCTGACTGCCTGACGCCTCTGGCCTGGTGGGGCGCGAACACGAAGAAGATCAAGCTCGGCACGTCGATCGCGCAGATCTCGGCGCGGACGCCGGCGGCGCTGGCGATGGCGGCGATGACGCTCGACCATCTCTCGGAGGGCCGCGTCATCCTGGGCATCGGCGCGTCCGGCCCGCAAGTCGTGGAGGGCTGGTATGGCCAGCCGTACACGAAGCCGCTGGAGCGCACGCGCGAGTACGTCTCGATCCTGCGCAAGATCTTCGCGCGTGAGGAGCGCGTGACGTTCGAGGGCAATCAGTTCCAGCTTCCGTATCAGGGCGGCATGGGCCTCGGCAAGCCGCTGCGCAGCACGCTGCACCCGTTTCGCCAGGACATTCCGATCTACCTGGCGGCGGAGGGGCCGAAGAACGTTGCGCTGGCGGCGGAGATCGCCGACGGCTGGCTGCCGCTCTTCTTCTCGCCGAAGATGGACAAGTTCTATCGGGAGGCCCTCAGCAACGGCTTCGCTAAGGACGGCGCTCGCGAGGAGGGCTTCGAGGTAGCTTCGATGGTGCCGATCATCGTCTCGGAAGACATCGAGGCGGCGGCCAACTTCGTGCGGCCGATGCTTTCGCTGTACATGGGCGGCATGGGCGCGAAGGGCGCGAACTTCCACTACGACGTGTTCGTGCGGCTGGGCTACGAGAGCGTAGCGGCGAACGTGCAGGAGCTTTACTTGCAGGGCAAGAAGAACGAAGCCACGGCCTCGATCCCGCTGGAGCTCGTGGAGGACGTGGCGCTGATCGGCCCGCCCGGCAAGATTAAGGATGAGCTGCCGAAGTGGAAGGACTCCTGCCTGACGACGATGCTGCTCAGCGGTCCGCCGCAGATGCTGGAGACCGTCGCCAACCTGGTGAACGGCTAGCGATTCTCGTCAGTACGAGAAGAGGACCTTGCCAACGACATCGCCTCGCGCGACGGTCCACCCCTGGCGCGAATCGACGCTCTCGGCCCGGTTGTCGCCGAGCACGAAGTAGCGGTGCAGGCACGCTGCCACAAACGTCAGACGCTGGCCCAAAACTCTTCGAGGGCGGACGCCGCTTCGGCCGGCTTCTCCAGCGGCCACCAGTGCGACGAGTCTTCGAAGACGAGCAGGCGCGCGCCGGTGCGCTCGGCCATCTTGCGCGCGAAGTCGACCGGCATGTACGGGTCCTTCTCGCCCCAGATGAGGAGGCCGGGCCGGTCTATCTTCTCGGTGTCTGGCTGCCACTCCTTGCCGAAGTCAGTGGCCGAGCGGTAGAGCTTGAGGATGCAGTCCTTCATCGTGTCGTCGACGTTGCTTGCCGTGACGCTCGCGTGCTCGGCCGGGACGCCGGCGCCGGCCATG
>JADFTG010000091.1 GCA_022560365.1 Chloroflexota bacterium
CTGCTTTCTCGTGCTAGCTCCATTCGGGAGGACGTTTTTCCAGAAACACGGCGATCCCTTCGGCGGCATCCGGGGATTCGTAGCATTCGCCGAACGACTCCGCTTCGAGTTCGAACGCGGATTCACCACTCGCGACCGTGATGTCGGCGATTAGCCGTTTTGCTGTACGAATCGCTGCGGGGGAACGTTTCAGAATCGTGTCGATCTGCTGCTGCAACAGTGCGGGGAATTCCGCATCCGATGCGACTTCGTGCACGAGTCCCAGCAAGGCGGCCTTCCGGGCGGGGAACAGTTCCCCCCTGCAAATCACGAACTTCGCCACCGCCGGGCCGAACAGCTCCTCCTTGGATATACGCATGTCCCGGGTGGCGTCGGCCACGACGGTTGGCGCGTGCAAAGTCCCTTCCCGGTCGCCACCGGCGACGATGCGCGCTCCCTGTCCCACCGCCTCGGCGATCCATTCTTGAACCCGGGATGCGTCCGACTCGCGGATCATTGGCCCCATCTTGATGGACTCGTCCAGCGGATTGCCGGTGATGAACGCCTCGGTGGGAGCCACCAGGGCATCCAGAAAGTCGGCGTAGATGCTCCGGTCGGCAAATACGCGCTGGGTGGATATGCAGACCTGCCCGGCGTTGGCAAAGCCGCTGGCGACGGTCGCAGCCGCCACCTTTTCCAGGTCGGCGTCGGGCATGATTATCAGCGGGCTGTTGGAGCCCAGCTCCATGGTCACCTTCTTGATGCCGGCGTTGCGGCAGATGTGGTCGCCCGCCTCGACGCTGCGGCCCCAGAGGTTCTCGTCGATCGAGTAGGGGCTCTCCTTCGTCACCGGCACGGGGATCTTGTGCTTCTTCGCGTAGTCGATCTCTTGCTCGCGCGTGCGCAGCTCCCACTCGCGCACGGGAGCGACGATGCGCAGGTCTGGTGCGAGCGCCTGCACGCTCACGTCGAAGCGCACCTGGTCGTTGCCCTTGCCCGTGCAGCCGTGCGCGACGGCCTGCGCGATAGGACGCCTGGCGTTCCGGATGGTGTAACCTCTCAGCCATCGACCGTCCCGCCTGAGGCCCGAGGAGAAACGAAATGAAGATCCTGTGCGTGCTCTACGACGACCCCGTCGACGGCTACCCGAAGTCGTACGCGCGGGACGACATACCATCACTCCAGCGCTACCCGGACGGGCAGACGCTACCGACACCCGACGCGCTCGACTTCCGGCCCGGGGAGCTTCTAGGATCAGTCTCGGGAGAGCTTGGCCTGCGCGCCTTCCTCGAGAAGCAGGGACACGCGATGGTCGTCACGTCCGACAAAGACGGCCCGGACAGCGTCTTCGAGCGTGAACTGCCCGACGCCGACGTCGTGATCTCGCAGCCGTTCTGGCCCGCCTATCTGACGGCTGAACGGATCGCCGGGGCGCCAAACCTGAAGCTGGCGATAACCGCCGGCATCGGATCCGACCACGTCGACCTGCAGGCAGCGATCGAGAAGGGCATGACCGTCGCCGAGGTGACCTACTCCAACAGCATCAGCGTAAGCGAGCACGTCGTGATGCTGATCCTCTCGCTCGTCCGCAACTACATCCCGTCCTACAAGTGGGTCGTCGATGGCGGCTGGAACATCGCCGACTGCGTCGCGCGCTCGTACGATCTCGAAGGCATGGCCGTGGGCACGATCGGCGCCGGCCGCATCGGCACCGCCGTCCTCAAGCGCCTCAAGCCGTTCGACGTCAAGCTCCACTACACCGACCGGCACCGCCTCCCGGAGGACGTGGCGGCCGAGCTCGGAGTCACCTACCATCCGGACGCTGACTCACTGATCCAGGTATGCGACGTGGTTACCGTCAACGCCCCGCTGCACCCCGAGACCGAGCACATGGTCAACGACGCCTTCATCGCCAAGATGAAGCGCGGAGCGTACCTCGTGAACACAGCGCGCGGCAAGATCTGTGACAGGGACGCGGTGGCTCGCGGGCTCGAAAGCGGCCAGCTCGCCGGCTACGCGGGCGACGTCTGGTTCCCGCAACCGGCGCCGCAGGACCACCCCTGGCGGACGATGCCACACCACGGTATGACGCCGCACGTGTCGGGCACCTCGCTCTCGGCGCAGGCGCGCTACGCGGCCGGCGTGCGCGAGATTCTGGAGTGCTTCTTCGAGGGCCGTCCCATTCGCGAGGAGTACCTGATCGTCGACGGTGGCAAGCTGGCAGGCGCCGGAGCACACGCCTACAGCGAAGGCGACGTCACGGGCGGCTCCGACGAAGCAGTGAAGTTCAAGAAGTAAGGCCACAGGTCAGCGCTGATCCGAGCACTTACGCATGGAACCGATCGAGGCCCACCCGCTCATCCGTCAGAACCGCGTCATAGTCGTGCCCGGCGTCTACGATGCGCTCTCGGCCAAGATCGCCGAGCGCGCCGGCTTCCCGGCGGTGGTCCTCACCGGCTACGGCGTCTCCGCCACCTACCTGGGCGAGCCTGACTTCGGCATCCTCACGCAGTCGGAGATGCTCGATGTCGCCCGCCGCGTCACGAGCGCCGTCGGGATCGGCGTGATCGTCGACGGCGACACGGGATACGGCGGCCCGGCAAACGTCCAGAAGCTCGTGCGTGAACTGATCTCGATCGGAGCACGCGGCGTGATCCTAGAGGACCAGACCTGGCCCAAGCGCTGTGGCCACATGCGGGACAAGGACGTCATCCCCGCCGAAGAGCACGCCGCAAAGATCCGCGCGGCACGAGACGCCTGCGGCGACGCCCGCCTGATAATCACCGGCCGCACGGACGCCCTCGAGGCGCACGGCATGGACGAGGCGATCCGGCGAGCGCTCATGTACAAAGAAGCCGGCGCCGACGTGCTCTTCGTCGAAGGGCCGCGCAATCGGGAAGAGTTGGCTGAGATCGGCCGCCGCCTGCCACCGCCACTCGCGGTCAACCTGATCGAAGGCGGGCGCACGCCCATCTGCTCGCTGGAGGAGCTGGCCGATATGGGCTTCTTCAGCATCGGATTCGTGTTATCTGGCCTCTACGCCGCCGCCGCCGCACTCGAGCGGACGTTCGGAGAGCTGCTCCGCTCCGGCTCGACCGACGCAATCGACGGCGACCTCATGCAATTCGGCGACTTCAACGAGCTAATCGGCGTCGAAGAACGGTACGAGCAGGACGAGCGCTACGGCGCTTGAAACAAGGGTCCGTTCTGGCAGCGCTACGTTCCATAGCGGCAGGCCACGATCGCCATGCTCTACATCTGCCCTCGTACGTCACACGAGACGAAGGCGAAGTAGCCAGCAGCCAATCTCTCGTGGGGGGAATGCGGTCGGTAAGAGTGTGGTAGAAGCGTCGTTCCCGCGCTGAAATCGCCTCTGCTAACATTAGACGGGCGCTGCGGGATGGTGTAATGGTAGCACGGCTGATTCTGGATCAGTTAGTCTAGGTTCGAATCCTAGCCCCGCAGCCAGATGTGGCGCATTCGTCTAGCGGCCTAGGACGCCGCCCTCTCAAGGCGGAGATCACGGGTTCGAATCCCGTATGCGCCACCACACTTGAAAATAAAGCCCCCTCGTCGATGAGGGGGCTTTCAGTGCCCGTCCAGCGTCAGCTTTTGGAGCTGGCCAGCGAGTCGGCAGGCACCGCCTGCGGAACGGCTCGCGAGGGGCTGCGGATCATCGCCGCGGAGACGAACGTGGCACCCGCCAGGACGGCGGCGATGATCGGGAAGGTGTACTTCAGGCCAAGCGTGTCGACGGTGACGCCGCCGGCCAGCGAGCCAAAGAGGATACCGACGCTCATCGCCATGTTGAACACGCCCATCATCGCGCCGTGGCCGTACTCGCGGCCCTCCTCCGTCGCCAACGCGCCCAGCGTCGGCCAGACCAGCGCCTCGCCGGAACCGATCACGACGAAGACGGCGATCAGCCCGGGGAAGCTCTCGACGAACGGAATCACCGACGTCGCCGCAACGACGATGAGCGAACCCGTGACAAGCAGTGTAATCTTGCTCATCCGGTCCACCAGGCCCCCGAACGGTATCTGGAGGATGGCGTTAACTAACGTCCGCCCAGCGATGACGATGCCGATCTGCGTGCCCGAGGCGTCCATGAACTCCGTCATGAGAAGCGGCAGGAACGCCATCAGCGGCACCATGATAAACATCGTCGACATTCGTGACAGCAGCACGCCCATCAGCCGCACGTTCCCGGCCATCCGGCGCATCGTCTCGAGCATCGGCGGAGGGGCCGGACGCCCTTCCAACTGCGCGTCACTCGGAAGAAGGAGCACAACGAGCGTCATTGAGAGAGCGCCGGCCGCGCTCATCGCGTAGAAGGCGGCGTCGAAGCCGAGCGAGTCGCGGAATACGCCGCCGATGATCGGCCCGAAGCCGATGCCGGAGAAGAGCGCCATATTCAGGCTGCCCATGTAGCGGCCTTCCTCCCCCTTCGGCGCGAAGCTCGCTACGTAGGACATCGCGATCGGCACGATCATCGCCGAGCCGACGCCGTGGACGGTGCGGATCAAGATCAGGTGCTCAACCGAGGTCGCCAGCGTGAACAAAAAGCCAACGACCGAGTAGATGAGCAGGCCCGTGACGAGAAATCGTTTGCGCCCGTGCCGGTCGGACATTCCGCCGACGAACGGCTGCAGGACACCACGGCTGATGGAGAAGCCGGCCACCATCAGGCCGATCATGATGCCGCTGGCGCCCAGGCCGTCGGCGTAGACCGGCAACAGCGGGATGACGATGCCGAGGCCGAGGAGCGCGATGAAGACGGCGAGGAACAGCGTCGCCAGTGTCGCCGTCCTCCGCGTGTCCGTAGCGCCTGCCTCAACTGTCACGATAAGCCCAGCATACCGCGAACGGGATAAGGGCCGATCGGTGGTGCGGCGCCGGGCAGCCCCCCCGGCTTCAGCGAGCCAGGTTAGCGGGCTTCCGCCGGTCCTGCAGGATGTGCCCGAGCGCTCGATAGGCCAGCGGGTTGTACGGCAGGCCGGTGTGTGTTCCACCGACCTCGTGGTTCCGTCTGGCATGCACCTCCGCCGCGTTGTGCCAGTCCACGACCCCATCCGACTTCGTGTAGATGGACGCGTGATTGATGGACGCGGGCAGATCTTGCGCCGCAGCGGCGGTGAAGCCACAGCGGCAGTCCAGCGTGAAGCAGAGGCATTCGCGGCCGCGCAGGAACATCCCTGCTGCTAACACTAGCGCCCCCGTGGCCAGCACCTGCGGATGCGCGTGGACGGAGTGCAGGGGCGTGCCGAGGCAGATCAGATGCGATACGTTCTCAGGCTGGCCAATGGCCACGCGCCGGGCGATGATCCCGCCCAGGCTGTGGCCGACAAGGCGCACGGGCCGGCCAGTGTCACGGACCGCCTTCCGCACGGTCTCATCCAGGCGCTCGGCAAGCCGGCCCGGGCAGTCCGCGTTGATGACGATGCCTGAGAGATACGGGCTGTAACCGACACGACGCAACCAGCTGTGCATCTCCAGCATGAAGGCGTCGGGGCACATCAAGCCGGGCACTGTAATGACGGCCTCGCCGTCGCCGCGCGGTACGCCCCAACCGTAGTAAACGGGCGAGAGCCGGAGCTTCAACCAATCGATCGCCCAGAGAGACTCGATCCAGAGCGGCGGCGCCGGTATCGCCGGCGCCGGCGCGAGGAGCGTCCGGTGCGTCTCGGGTGCGGTTGACGTCGACATAGAAGCCGTTAATCCTCTGTATAGTTGGATGCCCGGACTACTCGTCGGCGTTGCGGCACGAGAGTTAACGAACGGTGAATCTCGCGCGCGTTATGGTTGAGCGCGTGCTATCCTGCGCCCCGAAAGGAGTCCCAAATGGCACGCCTCGCCGGCCGGTACCTCATGATCGAGCAGCTCCTGGCAGACG
>JADFTG010000092.1 GCA_022560365.1 Chloroflexota bacterium
TGGACTACGCGATGAACAAGCGCCCGCCCCAGCGCATCGGCAACCGCAGCCACTGGTATGCGCCTCAGGGCTGCTATCCGTGCACGGGTGAGGACAACTGGCTCGTCGTCACCGTCCGCGACGACGACGAGTGGCGCGCCCTCTGCGAGGCGACCGGCCACCCGGAGTGGGCCTCCGACGAGCGATTCGCCGATCTCGCGTCCCGCAGGGAGAACCACGACGCGCTAGACGAGCTGATCGCCGGCTGGACGCGCGAGCAGGACCAGTACGAGGCGATGCACCGACTCCAGAAGGCCGGCGTGACCGCCGCTGCTGTGCTCAACCCGAAGCAAGCGCTGCTCGATCCGCACCTCCGGGAGCGCGGCTTCTTCGACCGCGTCGAGACCGAGCAGGGCCCGAGGCCCGTGCCCCACCAGATCGGCGCCAGATTCTCCGCGTTCGAGATGCCGAGCGCCCGTCCAGCGCCAAAGCTGGGCGAACACAACCGCGAGGTGCTTCAGGGCCTGCTGGGCATGAGCGACGACGAGGTCAACGAGCTGGAAGAGCGCAAGGTGATTGGCGATACGCCGGCGCCGGCCGTGCCGCTGCCGGTCATGCGCATGTTCGTGCAGTGGCCGCTGTTTTCGTACGAGCGGATGGGCGCGCTCGGCGGCGTCGAGAAGGACTACCGGACGCAGCTCGGGATCGAGCCGCCCGCCTCGGAGTGAGGCAAGCTACGCGCCCACCGGCCTCCGTTCAGTCGCCCGACCGTATGCTAAGCTGAGCGCCAATCCGTGCTTGCGGTGCGTATACGCACCGCAGTCGCCACCCAAGCCCCCCCAGCGCCGAAATAGAGAGCGAGGACGCTATGAAGTTCGGAGCAGTCGCGAACCAATCGGGAGTGACCTGGCAGGAGCTGGTCGACTTCTGGAAAGACCTCGATGGCGGGTCAGCGTTCGACTCGCTCTGGCTCATGGACCACTTCGTGACCGGCTTCGGCCAGGAGTTCGGCTCCGAAGGCCCCTGCATGGAGGGCTGGACCGCGCTCGCCGCGCTCGCCCAGGCGACTTCGCGAGTGCGCCTCGGCATCCTCGTCAGCGGCAACACCTACCGCCACCCGGCCGTCCTCGCCAAACAGGCGACGACCGTCGACCAGATCTCCGGCGGAAGGCTGATCTTCGGCCTCGGCGCTGGCTGGCACGAGTACGAGCACCAGGCGTTCGGCATCAACCTGCCGCCGGTCAAAGAGCGCCTCGACCGCCTGGAGGAGGCGGCGCACATGATCAAGGAGCTGTGGACGGAGGCGAGACCTTCGTGGACCGGCGAGTACTACTCGCTCGATAAGCCGCCCTACAACCCGCCGAACGTCCGGGACCCGCACCCGCCGATCCTGATCGGCGGCGGCGGCGAGAAGCGCACGCTGCGCATCGTCGCCCACTACGCGGACATGGCCAACGTCATGGGCACGCCCGCTGAGGTGAAGCACAAGTTCGAGGTGCTGGAGAAGCACTGCGAGGCCGTCGGCCGCGACCCCGGCACGATCAAGCGCACGATCCAGGCGCCGCTCTTCTTGAACGAAGACCCGGCCTTCCGCCAGCGCGTGTTGCAGGGGATGTCGGCGGCGCGCGGCGGTACGCCGGAGGAAGCGGCGGAGGCGCTGCTGATCGGCGGGCCGGAAGAGATCTCGGAGCAGGTCAAGCGCTACGAGGACGCGGGCGTCGAGGAGATGTACGTCGCCCTCTGGCCGCGCTTCCTCGCGGAGCCGACGCGGCGCTTCGCCGAAGAAGTGATACCCGCGTTCAGCTAGAAGTGGCTGGCAGGGGCTTCTAGCGAGGAGGCCGCGAGATGACACGAATACTTGTGACCGGCGGAGCGGGCGGCCTGGGCAGCAAACTGGTGCCCCGGCTGCGTGCAGGCCACAACGTGCGGATCGGCAGCAGCCGCCCGAAGCCGGATGACCTGGCGAGCGGCCTCGAATGGGCGCAGGGCGATCTGCTCACGGGTGAAGGGTTGGCGGAGTCGGTTGCCGGCATCGAGACGATCGTCCACTGCGCCTCCAGCCCGTTCAAGAAGACGTGGGAGGCTGATGTTGAGGGCACAAAGCGCCTGCTCGACGCGGCGAAGGCGGCCGGCGTCGGCCACTTCTACTTCATCTCGATCGTCGGCGTCGACCGCATGACTCTGCCCTACTACAAGGCGAAATACGCGGCGGAGCAGGCGATCGAAGCGTCCGGCATCCCCTTCACGATCCTGCGCGCCACGCAGTTCCACACGCTCCTCGATGCCTTCATGCGCCAGCGGTTCAAGCGCGGGCCGTTCCTCTTCGTGCCGGGTGCGGCGAAGTTCCAGCTCATCGACACCAGCGAAGTCGCGGCCCACATGGCCGAAACGGTGAAGGACGGTCCGTCCGGACGCCTTCCCGACATCGGCGGGCCGGATGTGCTGACGGGAGCCGAGATCGCGAAGCCGTGGCTCAAGGTCAGCGGCGTCCGCGTAATCCGCGTACCGGTGCCGGCGCTGGGACCGATAGGCCAGCTGGCGAAGGGGCTCGGCTGCTGTCCGGAGAACAAGTTCGGCGTGATTACGTGGGCACAGTGGCTCGAGAAGACTTACGGCCGAAGCTCGTAGGAAAAGCGTTTGAATTCCCCGATTACGGCCCTGTCCGCTTGCAAACGCCCGCCGAAATCGGCTTATATTGACGAACCGAGGTACTTAACCTGTGACCGGCTGTCTTAACTGCGATCACCCTTATGAACGCCACCTTTTCGGCGGCATGTGCTTCTATTGCGACTGCAAGCGCGCCCTCTACGAGACGGACGCGCCGTACGGGCTCGCCACGCGAGAAGCCGACAAGGGCCCCAACGGATCGAAGCCGGCCCGCAAGAAGCGCGGCCCCACACGTCGCCTCGGCGCAAACTAGCCCTCCTGTGAGAGCCAGGCTGAGCCGTGACCGATGTCACTTGACATCGTTTCGCCGCAGGCGTACTCTCACGCTCGCGTAAGAGTCAAGGAGGCGCACTCATGACCGACCAACCCGTCGTTTCCAAGTCCCAGCTCCTCGCGAACCTGCGGTCGAGCGGCAAAGAATTGCTTTCGAAGCTCGAAGGGCTGCCAGCGGAGGCACTCGAAGCCGGCTGCTACGAAAGCGGCTGGAACGGACGCCAGGTGCTGGCCCACATCGCAGCGATCGAATGGACGTACCCCCGCCTGATCGACCTCGCCCGCAACGGTCCTCCCAAGAAGAAGCCGGAGGCCACCGCGACGTCCAAACCGGCAAGGGGCGGCATCAACAGCTACAACGACCGCCAGATCGAGCGCTACGCCAACACCACTGTCGCCGAGCT
Organism: Chloroflexota bacterium; assembly: GCA_022560365.1. Taxonomy (GTDB): domain Bacteria; phylum Chloroflexota; class Dehalococcoidia; order SM23-28-2; family RBG-16-64-32; genus CF-162. The sequence continues at coordinate 3,324 of JADFTG010000092.1, forward strand.
GCTGGACGTCTTCCGCAAGAACCGCGAGACGACGATCAGCACTATCGAGGCGACGGAGGACGAGCTGTTCGCCACTGAGGTGAAGAGCGCCGGCGGCATCAAGGGCCCGCTGGCGACGGTGTTAAACCTCGTCGCGGTGATGCACGTCAACGTTCACGTGAACGACGTGCTCGATTCCGCCGCCAGGGCGCAGACGCCCAGCTAAGGAGCAACGATGTCCACTCGCGACAAGATACGTATGACGGAGGCCGAGGCCGATGCTTTCCTCGAGGAGCAGCGGACGATGGCGGTTGCCACGATCGGCGCCGACGGCCGTCCGCACGTCGTGGCGATGTGGTACGCGTTCGTCGATGGCGCGCTCTGCTTCTGGACGTTCGCCAAGTCGCAGAAGATCGTCAACCTGCGCCGCGACAGCCGCATCACCTGCCTCGTCGAGGACGGCGACGTCTATGCCAACCTGCGCGGTGTCGAGCTGATCGCCCGCGCGCACCTCAGCGACGACGAGGACGAAGTGATCAAGTTCGGCGTCGCTGAGTTCGCGCGATACCAGAACATGCCAGTGGACGACGCGACGATAGCCGGCGTGAAGAAGATGGCGAAGAAGCGCGTCGTCGTGCGGCTCGAGATCGAGCGCGTCGTCTCCTGGGACCACCGCAAGCTCAGCGGAGGGTACTGACGATGGCCGGACCGAAAGTGCTCACCGAAACGAAGGGCCGCGCGTTCCTCGTGACGATCAACCGCCCGGAAGTCCGCAACTGCGTCGACGGCGAGACTGCCGGACTGCTGGAGGAGGCGACAGAAGAGTTCAAGGCCAACGACGATCTGGCCGTGATGATCCTGACCGGGGCCGGCGAGCAGGCGTTCTGCTCTGGCGCCGACCTCAAGAACATCGACTCGCTCATAACGCGACCCGGTGCGGGCAAGTCCGGCCCCATGGGCCTCTCCCGCATCACGGACGTCGGCAAGCCCGTGATCGGCGCGATCAACGGCTACTGCACGGCGGGCGGGCTCGAGCTCGCCTGCTGGTGCGACTTTCGGATCGCCTCGGCCGACGCGCAGTTCGGCGTCCTGAACCGGCGCTGGGGCGTGCCGCTGGCAGACGGCGGCACGCAGCGTCTGCCGCCGATCGTCGGCATGGGCAACGCCCTCTACCTGATCATCACGGGTGCGCAGATCGGCGCGCGACACGCCCTGCGCATGGGCCTCGTCCAGGAAGTCGTGCCAAATGGGGCGGCCGTCAGCCGGGCGGTGGAGATCGCGAACACAGTGGCCACTTACCCACAAACGGCGATGCGAAACGACCGCCGCGCCGCCCTCGATGCCTTCACGCTGCCGATCGACGAAGGCCTGCGCCACGAGGTCGAAGTCCACAGCGACAGCCTCGCCGACCCGGCCATGCGCGACTGGCTGGCCCGCTTCGCGAAGGGTGAACGGCCGCCGCCCATCAGGCCACCCGGCCAGGGGTAGCGAGACCTGCTGGCGCCGAAACAACGGCTGCCGGGCAGTGCAATCTTCAGGGCCGACCGTTTCCCGGGGAAGAAGGCTGCCCGGGATTTGGCGATGGGGGTGATCTCCCCGATCTGGTTCACGCCCTATTGGGTGGTATACTCTCGCGTTAGCACATCTCACTTGGCCGCTTCCGACTGGAGGGCACGCACATGACCCGAATCCCGTGGAACATGGTCTTGGGCGCCGCAGCCGCGCTCGTTATCTCGTTTCTCACGCTCATGTCCGCTGACGATAGCGAGGCAGTCGTCACTTTTGTCGTCGACAGCACGCTAGACGAGGTGGACGCCACGATCGGCGACGGCCTTTGCGTGAGCACGCCGAGCGGAAAGTGTACGTTACGCGCAGCAATACAGGAGACAAACGCGCTCGCCGGTATGGAAATCGTCGACGTGCCCGTCGGCACGTACACGCTGACGATCGGCGGCGCGAGCGAAGATGCCGCCGCCACAGGCGACCTTGACATCACCGACGACGTCAAGATCGACGGTGCCAGCGGTATCGCCGTGATCGACGCCGCCGGCCTCGACCGTGTCTTCGACATCGACCCCGGCGGCACAGGGATCGACGTCGAGATCTACGACCTTCGGATAGCCAACGGCCTGACGCCGGCGTCCCAGAACGGAGGCGGTGTTCTGTCCGGCAGCAGCGCCACGACGAGCCTGCACATCGAGCGCACGTTCTTCGATGACAACACGGCCGTTGATTTCGGAGGGGGCTTGTTCAACTCCAGCGACCTGACGCTTGTCGATGTCGAGTTCCGAAACAATATGGCGACCGATGGCGGCGCTTACTACGAAGGTGGCACCATCGTCGCCAACCTGACGAACGTGGACTTCTTCGATAACGCTGCCACGGACGACGCCGGCGCGATCTACCTGGCTACGACCGCGATCACGCTGGACAACGGCCTGTTCTACGAGAACACGGCCGTGGCCCGCGGCGGCGCCGTCCTCGCGGAACAGACGTTTACCATGACGACG
>JADFTG010000093.1 GCA_022560365.1 Chloroflexota bacterium
GGCGCGCCTGCCAGTCTTCGCGCATCTGCTCCAGGCGCGAGATGTTGCCTCCGGTCGACGTCGCCAGGCTCGTTTGCACGAGCGGCAGCAGCGCCGCGACGCCGACGACCAGTGCCGCCATGATGAGGATCACGGGGATGTTGGTGCCCTGAAGCACCTCCGGGATCGCCGAGCTGCCCTGACGGTTGGCGGCCATCAGACGTCCTCACCGATGCGCTTGGCGGCGCGTAGCTTGGCGCTGCGGCTTCGTGGGTTAGCTGTCTGCTCTTCGGGTGTCGGTGTTACCGGCCGCCGCGTGATGATGCGCAACGTCGCCTTGTGTTCGCATATGCACTGCGGCGTCTCCGGCGGACAGATGCAGTCGCGCGACTCGCGCTGCAGGAACTGCTTGACGATGCGGTCTTCCAGGCTGTGGAACGAGATCACGACCAGGCGGCCGCCCGGGCCGAGGATGTTTCGTGCTTGCTCCAGCGCCGATTCAAGCGTTCGCAGCTCGTCGTTGACGGCGATGCGCAGCGCCTGAAACGTCCGCGTCGCTGGATGGATCTTGCCGCGTCCCGGAACCGCCTTCGCCACGACCGACGCCAGCGCCGTCGTTGTCTGCAACGGCCGTGTGCGCACGATCGCCTTCGCGATGCGCCGGCTGAACCGCTCCTCGCCGTACTCCCAGATCAGGTTGGCGATGTCGGACTCGTCATAGCCGTTGACGATCTCGGCCGCCGTCAACTCTTGCTCGGGGCTGAATCGCATGTCCAGCGCCGCTTTCGTCTGAAAGCTGAAGCCGCGGCCGTCCTCTGCCAGCTGCATCGACGAGATGCCGAGGTCGAAGAGAACGCCGTGCACTGGCACGAAATTGAACTCGTGCGCCGTCTTCTCCAGCTCGCGGAAGTTAACGTTGACCAGATGCACGTCGCCGTCGAAGCCCTCCAGGTTGTCGCGGGCCAGCGCCACGGCGTGCGGGTCGGCGTCGATGCCCAGCAGCATGGCGCCGGGCGCGCCGGCCTCCAGGATCAGGCGCGCATGGCCTCCTGCTCCCAGCGTGCAGTCGATGTAGCGTCCGCCGCGCTCGACCGCCAGGCGCTCGATGACCTCGTCCGTCAGGACGGGAGAGTGGACACTGGCATCCATACGGGGGGAGATTGCAACCACCTGCCTAGTCCACTTGGTCCTGTCCCGTGGGCGGGACCTTCGTCGTTTCTTCCACTTCCTTGTCCCAACCTTCCTGCGTCCAGATCTCCAGGCACTCGCCGGTACCGACGATGATCACGGTGCCGTTGAGGCCGATCTTCTCGCGGGAGCGCGCCGGAATAAGGATGCGACCCTGGCGGTCGAGCTCGGCTTCAAATGATTGACCCTCAAACTGGCGCCGCAGCCGGCGTCCGGCGAGGTCGGTGAGGGGCTTGGACCTGACGTCCTCCAACATCTTCCTGAAGGCCGGTTCCGGGTATACCTGAAGGCAGCCTTCTGGAAGCGGGATGATGACAGCGCGCCGCCCGGGGAAGTCCGCGCGGTACTTGGCCGGGATCGCTACCCGGCCCCTGTCATCCAGCGTGTGTTCGTAGTTGCCCAGAAAGGTCATTAACGGGACTACCTGCCTTCTTCAGAATCCCGGGGGCGCGTGTGCTAAAATCGGCTCGTCCATGTGCGGGGCACCGGCTCCGGCGCCACGGCAACCGAATAGCGGGTGAGGCGAAGCCCCCACTTCTCCCCACTTCGTGGGAGATCATACCACCCCGACCCCACCTGTCAAGGGTGCATACAATAATTCGCCAATTATCCACAACGATCATCTGTCATGCCATTTACCGCCGCCGTACTCACCACATCTGACCAGAGCGCGCGTGGCGAACGTGAAGACGCCTCAGGAACCATCATCAAGGACCTCCTCGCTTCTGTTGGTGCCGAGATCGCCCGCTACGAAGTCATACCTGACGACCTCGAGCGTATCTCCGAGCATCTGCGGCGCTGGGCGGACGGGGGCTCCGTGCAGCTGATCGTGACCACGGGCGGCACGGGCCTCGGGCCGCGCGACGTCACGCCGCAGGCGACGCTTGCCGTCATCGACTACGAAGTCCCCGGCATCGCCGAAGCGATGCGCACCGAAGGCCTGAAGCACACACCGATGTCGATGATCAGCCGCGCCGTCGCTGGCGTGCGGGGCAAGACGCTGATCGTGAACCTGCCGGGCAGCCCGAAAGGCGTGGAGGAGAACCTCTCGGCCGTGCTCCCCGTGCTTGAGCACGCCATCGAACTGATCACCGGCGAGGACTCGCCGCATCAACGCTAGTCCGCCGCAGGCGGATGGGGCGAGATGGGGAAAGACGTCTGCCCGGCGCTAAAGACATGCGCATCGACATCCTGACGCTCTTCCCCGGCATGTTCCGCGGGCCGTTCGACGAATCGATCATCAAGCGCGCGATCGACGCCGGCCTCGTCTCGATCCACCTCCACAACGTCCGCGACTGGGCGGAGGGCAAGCATCAAGTCGCCGACGACTACGTGTACGGTGGCGGTCCCGGCATGGTGATGAAGCCGGAGCCCGTCTTCGCCGCGACGGAAGCGGTGCTGGAGATGGCGCCCGAACGCGGCCCCATCGTCCTCATGACGCCGGCCGGCCGCCAATTCGACCACGACCTGACGGTGGAGCTGGCGGCGGAAGAGCGGCTGATCGTCCTCAGCGGTCACTACGAGGGCTTCGACGCCCGGGTGCACGAACACCTGGCGACGCACGAGGTCAGCATCGGCGATTACGTGCTCTCCGGCGGCGAGCTACCGGCGATGGTGCTCGTCGACGCCGTCGTCCGCCAGATCCCGGGCGCGCTCGGCTCTCCTGACTCCGTCGAGGACGAGTCGTTCTCGGACGGCCTGCTGGAGGCGCCGCACTACACGCGCCCACCCGAATTCCGCGGCTGGGAAGTGCCCGGAGTGCTGCTCTCTGGCCACCACGCGGAAGTGGACAAGTGGCGGCGGCGTCAAAACCTGCTACTGACGGCTCAGCGCCGGCCGGATCTCCTGGAGCGCCTCTCCTTAAGTAAGGAAGAGAAGGAGTGGCTGTCCGAACAGCTCGGCGAGGAGATCTGAGCCGGCCCTTTCGGTTGCCCTAAGTACAACTCGCCGGTAGACTGGCAATGTTGCCATGGACGCCAGTTCCTACGTAGAAATCAAGCCTAATCGCAATATCCCGAGCTTCCGCTCGGGCGATACCGTGCGTGTCCACGTCAAGGTCGTCGAGGGCGAGCGACACCGCATTCAGGTGTTCGAGGGCGTCGTCATACGCAAGAAGCGCGGCGGCATCAACTCCAACTTCACGGTGCGCCGCGTCAGCCACGGCATCGGCGTCGAGCGTGTCTTCCCGTACCACTCGCCGCTTATCGATAAGGTCGAGGTGACAAAGGTCGGTCGCGTGCGCCGCGCCAGACTCTACTACCTGCGCGACCGTGTCGGCAAGGCCGCGCGCATCCGCGCCGGCTCTCGCGAGCGCTTTGAGGAGCTGGCCGCCGAGCTGGCCGCCGGCGCTCGGCCGATCGAGGAAGAGGAGACGGAGCCCGTCGAGGCGCTCGAAGAGGGCGCAGGGGCCGAAGTGAGCGAAGAGGAAACCACGTCTGAAGAAGAGTCCGCACCCGAAGCCAAGGCGGAGGAAGCGCCTGCGGCCGAAGAAGAGTCCGCACCCGAAGCCAAGGCGGAGGGCGAGCCTGCGGCCGAAGAAGCGTCTGCGCCGGAAGCCGAGGCGGAAGACGCGCCCGCTGCTGAGGAAGAGTCCGCACCCGAAGCCAAGGCGGAGGGCGAGCCTGCGGCCGAAGAGCAGCCTGCCGATGAGCCTGAGAAGCCCGCCGAAGAGTCCGGCGACGACGCAGGCGAGGCGGCCGAAGAACCCAGGTAGAGCGAATCGCGTCCCGCCACACGGCCCGCCACGGCGGGCTTTTTTCTTTGCCCGCCGTAGCGCTATGAGCTTGCGCCCGGCCTTCCTATACTTGAGGCGATGCCCTACGCCGAGGTCGCCGTCAACGCCGCCGCGCCTATCCGCCAGACGTTCACCTATCGCGTACCCGACGGCCTGACCGTCGCCGTCGGCCAGGCCGTCTACGTGCCCTTCGGCGCGCGTACGCTGCAGGGTATCGTCGTCGAGATCACCGCCGAGCCGCGCTACCAGGACACCCGCGACATCGAGGCCGTGATCGACGAGCGCCCGCTGGCAACGCCCGAGCGCGTATCGCTGGCCTCGTGGCTCAGCGACTACTATCGTGCGCCGCTCTTCGACTGTGTCTCGCTCATGCTGCCGCCCGGCTTCAAGCGCCGGCCGCAGACCCTCCTGCGCCTCGCCTTCTGGGCCGGAGACGCACCCGATGACCTCAACGACGCCGAGCGCGCCGTCCTGGACGCGCTCCGCGAGCGGGAGGACTCCGAGTCCGAGGACCTCAAACGCTCGCTCAAGCATGTGCGGGGTGTCGCCCGGGCGATCGGTTCGCTCATCCGTCGCGGCCTGGTTGCGCGGACGTATCGGCTGGCACGTCCGGCCGTCCAGCCGCGCGTCGTCGCTCACCTGACGCTGCGCCTGACGGCGGACGAGGCCCGAGGACGCGCCGCCGCATTGCGGGAGGACGGCTCCCAGAGAGCCGGGCGCCGGGCCACGGTCCTCGATGCTCTGGCGGAGGAGGGATCGTTGCCGCTGAGCCGGGCGCGGGCGCTGGGCCTGACGCCGGCGACGCTGCGGGACTTCGAGGCCGAAGGCGTTGCGGCGAGAGAAGACGTTACGCTCCTGCGCGACCCGCTGGCTGGCCGCGAGTACGAACGCAAGCCGGCAGCCGAGCTGACGGCAGACCAGGCGCGGGCGGCGGCCGAGATTGTCGCCGCGCTGGAGGCTGCACCGAAGCCGGACGCGCGCCGCGCCTTCCTCCTCCACGGCGTCACGGGCAGCGGCAAGACGGAAGTCTACCTGGACGCGATCGAGCACGCGGCCTCGCTTGGCAAGCGGGCGATCGTGCTCGTGCCGGAGATCTCGCTCACACCGCAGACCGTCCGTCGCTTCGGCGAGCGCTTCCCCGGCCAGGTCGCGGTGATGCACAGCGACCTCTCGCTCGGCGAGCACTTCGACATGTGGCACGCCGTCCGCGATGGGCAGTACCGCATCGTGATCGGCCCGCGCGGAGCGCTCTTCGCGCCTCAGCCGGACCTCGGCCTCGTGGTCATCGACGAAGAGCACGAGTGGACGTACAAGCAGCAAGAGGGCTCGCCGCGATACCACGCGCGCAAGGCAGCCGAGGAACTCTGCGCCCGCACCGGCGCCGTGCTCGTCCTCGGCTCCGCGACCCCCGACGTCGAGAGCCACTTCCGTGCCTCGGCCAAGGCCTATCGCCTGCTCGAACTCCCGCAGCGGCTTATCCCAGGCGACGGGGGCGTCAAGCCGGGGCCGCTCCCGGAGGTCGAAGTCGTCGACCTGCGCGAGGAGCTGAAGGCCGGCAACCGCAGCATCTTCAGCCGGACGCTGGCGCGGTCCGTCCGCGCCGCGCTCGACGCGGGCGAGCAGGTGATGCTCTTCCTCAACCGCCGCGGCGCTGCGTCCTTCGTCCAGTGCCGCGACTGTGGCCACGTGCCGGAGTGTCGTTCCTGCGCCGTCGCGCTCACCTACCACGAATCGAGCACTTCCGCGGCTCCATCGGGCCCTTTGAAGGCCAGGCTTAAGCCTGGCCTTCAGCGTGGCGGACACGGCGATCGTCTCGTCTGCCACTACTGCCACCGCCGCTCGCCTTTACCGGACACCTGCCCGGAGTGCGGTGGGGACCGTCTGCGGCAGGTCGGCATCGGCCCC
>JADFTG010000094.1 GCA_022560365.1 Chloroflexota bacterium
CAGCGCTTCGGGGAACTCAATTCCTTCTCGCTTCATCACGAAGGAGATGACATCACCGCCGGTGCTGCAGGCACCGAAGCAGTGCCAGCTTTGCCGATCAGGCGAGACGATGAACGAGGGCGTCTTCTCAGCGTGGAACGGGCAGGGCGCCTTGAGTGTGCGTCCGGCCTTTTGTAGCTGGACGTACTGACCGATGATCTCGGCGATGTCCAGACGTGACTTGATCTCTTCGACTTCGTTCACTTCAGGGCGATCTTTTCTTCTTGGCGGGCTGGGCACAGATGCACGCGGTCCTCACGGGGCGATCGCCGTGTCTCACCAGTCTGTAAAACAGTTCACAATCCGAAATGTTTCGCTCCATTCGCTATCTGGTTGGTTTGTCTGTCACGGCGCTTGCCAGCCGGTCGCCTGATTTCGGTGCCCCAAGCCGCTCTGCGGTGGCCTGTGCGTACCCGTCGGTCATGCCGGCGACGTAGTCGGCGGCGCGCCGCCAGGGAGGGTCATCGAGGATCACGAAGTCGCTCTCGATCTCCTCGGGGCGCTGCGAGTAGTGGTTGTAGAGGACGCGCACGACGTTCTTCGCCCGTTCGGTTTCCTCCTGCCGACCTTCGAGCAGGTACACACGCTGGAACATGAACTCGCGCAGGACGTTTGCTGCCGCGGCGACGCCGTCGCTCATGCGGATCGCGACCTCGGTGTTAGCATCGGGCTCTTCGCCGGCCGTCGCCCAGGACGCTTCGATGATGTCGCAGACGAGTGTGTTGATGCGCTGCGAGTGACGGCTACCGAGGACGTCGTGGACTTCGGCTGGCAGATCTTCCTCGCTGATCAGGCCGGCGCGGACGGCGTCGGCGATGTCGTGGTTAATGTACGCCACAGCATCGGAGGTCTTCACGATCTGTCCCTCGAGCGTGGAAGGGACGCCCCAGGCCTCGGCGAAGATGTCCTCGCGCACCTTGGAGCTGTTGACGATGCCATCGAGCACTTCGAGCGTGAGGTTCAGGCGCTCCAGCTTATCGACCACACGCAGGCTCTGTTCGGCGTGGCGGAAGCCCTCTGGCGCCAGGTCCGCGAGTGCTTGTTCGCCGGCGTGGCCGAACGGTGGGTGGCCGATGTCGTGGGCGAGGGCGATCGCCTCAGCAAGGTCTTCGTTGAGGTTGAGGGCGCGGGTGATGGTGCGCGCGATCTGGGCGACTTCGAGCGTGTGCGTGAGTCGCGTCACGAAGTGGTCGCCGACGGGTGCGATGAAGACCTGCGTCTTGTGCTTTAGTCGCCGGAACGCCTTGCTGTGGATGATGCGGTCTCGGTCGCGCTGGAACTCGGTGCGGACTGGTGACGGCTCCTCGGCAACGGCGCGGCCTCGGCCGGACGCGCTCTTGACGGCATGCGGCGATAGCGACGCTTCGCGGGCTTCGAGGCGGCGCCGGACGGTGGCGAAGTTGAACTGCGGCAAGGGATATCCTCGCCAGATTGTACAACCAGCCGCGGGTGAACTCAGAGGCTGGACTGGCGCGAAATGTGGACAGCCCCGCCCGCTATTCGACGGTGACGGTCTTCGCTAGGTTCCGGGGCTGGTCGACGTCACAACCGCGGCGAAGCGCGACGTGGTACGAGAACGCTTGCAGCGGGATCGACGCCAGGATTGGCGCCAGCAGCGGCGACGTTTCCGGCACGTAGATCACGTGGTCGGCCTTTTCTTCGAGTTCGCGGTCGCCTTCGGTAGCGAGGGCGATGACGATGCCCTCGCGCGCTTTGACCTGCTCGATATTGCTCATCATTTTATCGCGCAGGTCGTCGCGTAGGCAGATGGCGATGACCGGCATGTCGCGGTCGATGAGGGCGATCGGGCCGTGCTTCATCTCGCCGGCCGGATATCCCTCCGCGTGGATGTAGCTCACCTCTTTTAGCTTGAGCGCGCCTTCCATCGCCACCGGGTACTGGATGCCGCGCGCCAGAAAGAGGAAGTTGTCGCGCCGGTAGTACTCGTTTGCAAGCCCCTCGAAGACGGAGTCGTGTGTCAGCATCTCGCCGACGAGTTTCGGCAACCGCGCGAGCGGCTCGAGGAAGCCGCCCATACGCTCGCGGTCAACGACGCCCAGCTCCTGCGCCGAGTAGCAAGCGAGGACGTAGAGGGCCGTGATTCCCGCGAGGTAGGTCTTGGTGCTGGCGACGCCTATCTCCGGGCCGCATCGCGTGTAGACGACGGCGTCGGCGATGCGGCTGGCCTGGCTGCCCGGCACGTTGCAGATTGTGACCTGGGGACAGCCGCGCTCTTTCGCCTCGTTCATTGCGGCGAGCGTGTCCACGGTCTCGCCGGACTGGCTGACGGAGATGACCAGCGTCTCCGGGCCGATCGGCGCGCCGCGGTATCGCATCTCGGAGGCGTTGTCGAACTCGGCCGGGAGGCCTGCGATCTGCTCGAAGTAGTAACGGCCGATCATCGCGGCGTGCAGGCTGGTACCCATGCCGACGAGTAGCACGCGGCGGACCTGCGGCAAGAGCTCGCGGAAGCGCGCCATGTCGTCCAGTTCTACGCTCGACTCGCCGAAAAGGGCGCGCCCACGCAGCGTGTCGAGCACGACCTCGGCCTGCTCGGCGATCTCCTTCTGCATAAAGTGCTTGAAGCTGCCCTTGGCGGCCGAGACGGGGTCGAGGCCGACCTCCTGTGGCACTCGTTGGACGGGCACCCCATGGTTGCGGTAGGTCGCCTCGCCGTCGTGGATCAGCACCGTGTCGCCGTCTTCGAGGAAGACGAGGCGCTGCGTGTGAGGGAGGAGCGCCGGCAGGTCGCTGGCGATAAACATCTCGTTGTCGCCGTAGCCGATGGTCACGCCGCCGGCGTTGCCGCTGCGTCCCGCCACGATGACGCCCGGTTCGGAGGTGCTCATCGCCAGGATCGCGTGCGCGCCGGCGAGTTCTTCGATCGCCTGCGACAGTGCGTCGTGGAGGCCGGCCCCGTCCTTGACGTGCTCCTCTAGGAGGTGCGGGATCACTTCGGTGTCGGTGTCCGAGTTGAAGGTGTGCCCGGCCGCCTTAAGGCGCGCCCTCAGGTCGCGGTGGTTCTCGACGATGCCGTTGTGGATGACGACGAGGCCACCTGTGCAGTCAGTGTGAGGGTGCGCGTTGGCGTCACTCGGGCGGCCGTGAGTGGCCCAGCGCGTGTGGCCGATGCCCTGGCGCCCGTGCGGCCAGCTCTCTTCCAGTATCGACGCCAGCGAGGCGAGCTTGCCCTCGCGCTTGCGGACGGCGATGCCGCCGGAGTCCTCGAGCACGGCGATGCCTACGCTGTCGTAGCCCCGGTACTCAAGTCGGCGAAGGCCGTCGATGAGGATGGGCGCCGCGTCCTGTTCGCCGACGTAGCCGATGATTCCGCACATTGGGGTGCTCCCTGCTGTACCGGGTTACTGGAAGGTTAAACGGAGAAGCGTCGAGGAGGTTGCGGGTCAGGAGGAAACTTCCAGCTCTTCGGCGATCTCTTCGATGCGGCGCACGACTGCCTCGACCGACGAATCGGGTGTTGAGGCGCCTGCGGTGACGCCGACCTTCTCGCAGCCACGCAGCCACTCCGTCTCGATCTCGCCTTCAGTCTCGATTTGGTGAGCGGTTACTCCCTCTTCCTGCGAAACTTCGAGAAGGTGGCGGGTGTTGGCGCTGTCCCGGCCGCCGACGACGAGCATCACGTCGACTTCGACGGCCAACTCTCGTGCGGCGGCCTGCTGGTGTGAAGTGACGTCACAGAGAGTGTTCACCAGCCGCAGCTCGCTGATCGTACTGACGTGCTTCGTCATCACCTCCGAAACGAACTCGGCGAAGCGCTCCGGGCTCTGCGTCGTCTGCGAGATGATGGCGACGCGTGACGGGAACGGGTCGGGCAGCGGATCGCCGTCGCGGACCGGCAGGGCCTTGTCGCCGGCCCAACCGATGACTCCTCTCACTTCGCGGTGCTCCGGGTCGCCGAAGACGAGGACCGTGAAGCCCTGCTCCGCCATGCGGCGCGCCCAGCGCTGCGAACGCGTGACGATGGGGCAGGTACCGTCGATGATCTCGGCGCCCGTCGCTTCGACTTTTTCCAACACCTGGGGGCCAACGCCGTGAGCGGTGATCGCCACCGGTCGGCTGCCATCCTCCGGGTGCTCACCCAGCCGGACGCCGCGTTGATTCAGCTCCTCCACTACCTGCGGGTTGTGGACGATGGGGCCGACGCTGATCACCTCGCCGTGCTCATCGGCGGCGTGCTCCATGATGTCGATCGCGCGCCGGACGCCCCAGCAAAAGCCCATTTCCTTCGCGAGAAGAATCTCCATCGTCACTCCTTCGAGGCGGCGGCTTCTCCGGGCGCGCCTTTGTACGCGCCCCGGTAGCGCTCCGGCAGAAGCGCCGCTATCTCCTTCATTATAGTCTCTGTGCCACGCGCAACGTCATCGCGTGTGATTCGCCCCGATGCTTCGAGCGTGAATGGCTTGCCAAAGCGGACGTGCGCCCGTGTGCGGCGGAGGAAGTCCCGTGGGAGCTTGACGTGCTCGGTGCCCCAGATGGCGATCGGGACGATCGGAGTGCTGGTGCGCAACGCTATGAGGGCTGTACCCGGTTCACCGGCGCGGAGGCCCTTGTCTCCGCCACGCGTCCCTTCCGGGAACATGGCGAGGACGCCGCCGTCGCGCAGGACGTGCTGCGCCCGGCGCAGCGCCTGCAGGTCTGCCTCGAAGCGTCGCACCGGGATCATGCCGGATAACCGGAAGAGGAGGCCGATTAAGGGCGCCTTGAACCACTCTGCCTTCACCATCCAGGCGATCTGGCGCGGTACGGCGACGGTGAGGATTGGCGGATCCCCGTTGGAGAGATGGTTCGAGGCAACGATCAGTGCTCCCTTTCGCGGCACGTTTTCGCGGCCCCGGACGTCGCGGCTCGAGATGAGCATCAGAAGCGCCCCCACCCAAAAGAAGTTGAGGTAGTAGAAGATGCGCACGAAGAGCCGTCTCACTTGCCGCCCCGCACGAGACCGATCACGCGGTCCATCACGTCGTCCAGGCTAAGCCCATCAGTGTTGATGATGACGGCGTCGTCGGCCGGGCGTAGAGGTGACACCTCTCGCTCTGAGTCGATGCGGTCGCGGCGGCGGATGTCCTCCAGGACGATCTCCTGCGAGACTTCGTCGCCGGCAGCGAGGAAGTCGGCGTAGCGGCGCCGAGCACGCTCCTCTATCGAGGCGTCGAGGTAGACTTTGAGGTCGGCGTCGGGCAGGACTACCGTGCCGATGTCGCGCCCGGCCATCACGATCGGCTGCCGCTCTGCGAGTTCCCGCTGTCGTGAGACGAGCGCGTTGCGGACAGCGGCGATACGTGAGACGAGCGATACGGCGTCTTCAACTGGCTGGGAGCGCAGGTGCGACGTGACGTCCGAGCCGTCGATCGTGATGCGTGTTCCGGAGCCGTCGCAGTCAAGCGAAACGTCGATCGGGAGCGTCTGCGCGAGTTCGCCGATAGAGCCGCTGTCCTGGAGACTGAGGCCGCGCTCCAGGGCTGCGTACGTGACGGCCCGATACATGACGCCGGTGTCGAGGAATGCGTATCCGAGCTGCTCAGCGAGGCGGCGGCCGATCGTGCTCTTGCCAGAGGCGGCTGAACCGTCGACGGCGACCTTTCGGGGACGGTTGTCGGGAGCGCGGACGTGATCGTCCGCCGTCTTCTGTGCCGCCGCGCGCTCGCTCATCTCCCGGATTATATAGGCCGCTTGCCGCTGGGGCAGCCGTTACTTGCCCGTTGTCTCGCGACGGCGCGATAGCTCGATGGCGCCTATGA
>JADFTG010000095.1 GCA_022560365.1 Chloroflexota bacterium
GGCTGCTGTGGTCGAAGGTCAGCTTGCCGCCAACGTCGGTGTGCTGCGGGGCCATCGGCTGATCGAGGGAGACGTGTTCGTCCGTCATGGTCATCGTCCGGCCTCCGCCAGGGCGTCGCGGAACCTGTCGATGTCTTCGCGGGTGTTCATTTCGGTGACGCAGACGAGCATGCTGCCTTGCCCGTCCGGGCCATCGACGAGATGCGAAACGTCGAGGCCGCCGATTATGTCGCGTTCCAGCAGGCGCTCGTTGATCTCGGCCGGCGGCTTCGGGCAGCGCACGACGAACTCCTTGAAGGCCGGCAGCGATAAGTCGACGGAGTAGCCGTCGAGCGCGTCGATTTCCGCTGCGGCGTAGCGCGCCTTGTGGAAGCAGGTCTCGGCGATCGTGCGCAGACCGTGCTTCCCGACCGTCGCCAGGTAAACGGTCGCCGCCAGGCCGACGAGCTGCTGGCTCGTGCAGATGTTGGACGTCGCCCGCTCCCGGCGGATGTGCTGCTCGCGAGTCTGCAGCGTCAGCACGTAGCCGGTGCGGCCGTCGAGGTCCGTCGTGCGGCCGACGATCCGGCCCGGCATCTGGCGCACGTAGTCCTGCTTGCAGGTGAAGAGGCCGATGTAGGGGCCGCCGTAGTTCACCGGCCAGCCCAGGCTCTGCCCTTCCGCCACCGCGATGTCCGCGCCGTACTCGCCCGGCGGCGCCAGCAGGCCCAGCGATATCGGGTCGACGGCCGCCACGTAGAGCGCTCCGGCGGCCCGGGCCGCTTCGCCGAGCGACCAGACGTCCTCAAGGCTGCCGAGGAACGCCGGCTGCTGGACGGCGAGGCAGGCGTGCTGGTCCGTGACGCCTGTGTCGCCGACGACGTCCAGCGCCAGGCCGGGGCCAAACGCGTAGGTGCGGACGACCTCGATCCAGTCCGGGTTCACGCTGCCGTGGATCGCGATGCGCTCGCGCCCGGTGATGCGGCAGGCCATGAGGCAGGCCTCCGCCAGGGCGCTGGCGCCGTCGTACATACCGGCGTTGGCGACGTCCATGCCCGTCAGCTCGCAGGTCAGCGACTGCAGCTCGAACATCGTCTGCAACGTGCCCTGGCTGATCTCGGGCTGGTAAGGCGTGTAAGCGGTGGCGTACTCGCCCCGGCTGACCACGTGCGCGACGGTGCTGGGGATGAAGTGCCGGTAGGCGCCCGCGCCGAGGAACGACGTCGTGCCGTTCGCCGCAACGACGTTCTTGTACGCTAGGTCCGCCATCTCGCGCGTCAGCTCAAGCTCGGAGAGCGCCGGCGGCAAGTCGAGGCCATCGATGCGGAACTCCGGCGGGATATCGGCGAAGAGTTCGTCGGACGAGGCGACGCCGACGGCGTCGAGCATGCGGCGACGGTCTTCGTCCGTGTTCGCGATGTACGGATGCGGCGACGAGGCCATCAGGCGCCCTCCTCCTCAATGGACGCTTCGTACTCGTCGGCCGAGAGCAACTGGCCCAGCTGCGCCGGGTCAGAGAGACGCACCTTGATTAGCCAGCCGTCGCCGTACGGGTCGTCGTTCACCGATTCGGGGCTGTCGGCGAGGCCGGCGTTAGCCTCTGTCACCTCGCCGGAGACCGGCGCGAACAGCTCGGACACCGCCTTCACGGACTCGATCTCGCCGAACTTCTGCGCGGCGCTGATCGCCGCGCCGACCGCAGGCAGCTCCACGAAGACGATGTCGCCCAGCTGGTCCTGCGCGTAGTCCGTGATGCCGACCGTGCCGGTATCACCGTCTACACGCACCCACTCGTGCTCCTTCGTGTACTTGAGTTCAGACGGACTGACCATGCGTCTCCTTCCAGACGGATCCCTCGGATCAGCTCTTCCTCGGTCTCTTGTAAAACGGCCGCTGCACGACCTCGACCGGCAGCGCCTTCCCCCGGACGTCGACCTCCAGCCGGCCTCCAACCTCGGCGAGCGCCGGCGGCACGAAGCCGAGTCCGATGCTGAGGCCGAGCGTCGGTGAGAAGCCGCCGCTCGTGACAACGCCAACATCGGCGCCGTCGTTGCGAATCGCGTGCCCGTGTCGCATGATGCCGCGACCAAGCGCCCGCAGGCAAACGAGCTGTCGCGCGACGCCTCGCTCCCTGGCCCGAACGAGCGCCTGGCGTCCCAGGAAGTCCGCGCCGTCATCAAACGTGACGACCCAGTCGAGGCCGACCTCGAACGGGTTCGTTTCCTCGTCGATGTCGTTCCCATATAGCAGGAGCGCCGCCTCCAGCCGCAGCGTGTCCCGGGCGCCGAGTCCGCACGGCGTCACGCCGGCTTCGAGCAAGGCGCGCCAGAGCGCCGGGCCGCCCTGGGCCTCGATCACGAGCTCCAGCCCGTCCTCGCCCGTGTACCCGGTGCGCGAGGCGAACAGTGCGTGGCCCTTCCAGTCTGTCTCGCCGCAGCGCCGCGGCTTGAGCGAGCGTACGAACTCCGCGCCGGCCACGGCACCGAGCCGGGCGAGCGCGTCCGGGCCCTGCACGGCGATCATCGCCGTCGAGTGGTGGCGGTCGACGAGGCGCGCGTCGAACTGCGCAACGTGGCGGGCCATCCAGTCGCGCATCTTCGGCGCGTTGGAGGCGTTGACCACGATCAGCCAGCGCTCATCCTCCAGCCGGAACACGTAGACGTCGTCCAGGATGCCGCCGTCCTCGCGGCAGGCAGCGGCGTAGTGGCCCCCGCCCGGCGCAAGGGTCGTCACGTCCCACGTGCTCACGTGGCGCAAGAAGCGGCCGGCGTCCGGGCCGTGGACTTCGAAGCGCCCCATGTGCGAGACGTCGAACATCCCGGCCGCGCCGCGCACAGCGTTGTGCTCCTCGACGATGCCGGCGTACTGCACCGGCATCTCCCAGCCGGCGAACGGGACCAGACGCGCGCCCAGGGCCACGTGCTCGCCGTGCAGCGGCGTGTGGAGGAGCGTCTCGGTCTCAGGTGACATTTGGTTGTTGCCTTGCCTCGATAGCGCCGAGTAACTTGTTGCCAGCGCCCCGGTAGCTCAGTTGGACAGAGCACGTCTCTGGCTTAGGCGAGGTCGTGGGTTCGAGTCCCACCCGGGGCGCCGTCACGGCCTTGACAGGCCGAGAATCGGGGCGAGTATCATGAATGCGCCTAAGCCAGGGCTCAGTCCACTGAGACTGCCGATGAACGGAGCGGTTCCTGTAGCCGCTCCGTTTTTCATTCGATTCGCGGTAGAATGAGCTTGCCTTAGTGAGAGAGCTTAGTCCGATTGGGCTACCGACGAACGGAGCGGTCACAGAGCCGCTCCGTTTTCGTTTATCTCTTCCCACTTCCGCTTGCCGTCATCCAGCCGGACCCGGCCGACGCCGGGGTACTCGTGGTGCACCGAGACGATCGTCGCGTTCTTTTCGATCGACTTCTCGACGAAGCGCTTCTTCGTCTCCAGCGACACGAGCGGCATCGTGTCGAAAGCGCTGATCCAGGCGAGGCGCTCCAGCTGCACCGGGTGCTGCGAGAGTTCGCCGATGTAGAGCGCGTAGTCGCCACCCGACTCCACTTCGACGACGACGTGATCGTCCGTGTGGCCCGGCGCACGCACCATTCGCACCCCCGGCACGACTTCCGTGTCGCCCTCCACCAGATCGACCTGCCCGGCCTCGTCCAGCGGCTCGATGTTCTCTGCCAGATACGTACCGCGGGTACGGTCGTTCGGGTGCGTCGCGGCCTCCCATTCGCCCTTCTGGATGACGTATTGCGCGCGCGGGAACGCCGGCCGCAGCTTTCCGTCGACGACGACGGTGTTGCCGCCGCAGTGGTCGAAGTGGAGGTGGCTGTTGATCACGAGGTCGACGTCCTCCGGGGCGACGCCCTCCGCCCGCAGGTTCTCGATCAGTGTCCCGGTGTGCTCGATGTCCATCGCGCCGGGTGCGTTCCGGGCCTTGTCGCCGCAGCCGGTGTCGACGAGCACCGTCTTGCCGCCGCCGCGGATGAAGAGCGAGTTCAGGCCGACGGGCAGACGGTACTTCTCATCGATGTCCGGCACGTACTTCTCCCACATCACGCGGGGCACAAGGCCGAAGGTGGCGCCGGCGTCCTGACGTATAACGCCGTCGCTGACGACCAGTAGCTCGAAGTCACCAATGCGGAACCAGTAACCCATGGGTACGTGAAGGTGCGGTACAGGGGCGCGACCACGCCAAACTTACGCTGCGCCGATTCGGGTGGTCAAGGCGAGAGAATGACGAGTGTGTGGAAGGCTCGAGAGATGCAACAGGGAACACGGAACAAGGACCTTGGAACACGTCGACTCATATCCCACTCTTCCATGTTCCCTGTTCCTTGTTCCATCCCCTGGCGTCTCCTACAATTCGCGTACCGGCCCCTTCTTCGGGCGCCGGTTTGTTTTCCGCTATGAGCACCGAACAGATGAAGGACATGGCCAAGGCGTACGACCCGAAGGAGGTCGAGGCGCCGCTGTATCAGATGTGGATGGACAAGGGCTACTTCAAGCCCCGCATCGATCCCGACAAGACGCCGTTCTGCATCATCATGCCGCCGCCGAACGTCACCGGCGCACTGCACCTGGGCCAGGCGCTGACGGCGACGATGGAAGACCTGCTAATCCGCTGGCACCGCATGATGGGCGATCCGGCGCTCTGGGTGCCGGGCGTCGACCACGCCGGCATCGCCACGCAGAACGTCGTCGAGCGGGAGATCGCCAAGGAGGGCGTCAGCCGGCACGACCTGGGCCGCGAGAAGTTCGTAGAGCGGGTCTGGCAGTGGGTCGGCAAGGTGCGCAGCCAAATCGGCGTGCAGCACATGCGCCTGGGCGTCTCCTGCGACTGGGACCGCGAAGTCTTCACGATGGACGAAGGGCCGCAGCTGGCCGTCCGCACAACGTTCAAGCACCTCTTCGACGACGGCCTGATCTACCGCGGGGAGCGCATCACGAACTGGTGCCCACGCTGCACGACGGCGCTCTCCGACCTCGAAGTCGACCACCGCGAGACGCAGGGCGGCCTCTGGTACGTGAAGTACCCGCTGCTGGACGGCGACGGCAACCCGACCGACGAGTTCGTCCACGTAGCCACGACGCGCCCGGAGACTATCGTCGGCGACACGGCAGTCGCGGTGAACCCGGAGGACGACCGCTGGAAGGGCCTGATCGGCCGCACGGCACTTCTCCCCATCATCGAGCGCCCGATACCGATCGTCGGCGACGAGGCGGTCGAGCCGGAGTTCGGAACGGGCGCGGTCAAGGTGACGCCGGGACACGACCCACTGGACTTCGAGATCGGCGGCCGCCACGACCTGCCGGTGATCGTCGCCATGGACGACGAGGCGAAGATGAACGAGCAGGCCGGGCCCTACAACGGCATCGACCGCTTCGAAACGCGCAAGCTGATCCTCGCCGATCTGGAGAAGCTGGGCCTCCTCGAAAAGAAAGAGGACCACGTGTCGTCGGTCGGGCACTGCTCCCGCTGCGACACGATCGTCGAGCCGATCGTCAGCAAGCAGTGGTTCGTGAAGACGGCGCCCCTGGCGAAGCCAGCGATCGAAGCCGTCAAGGACGGCCGCATCGAGATCATCCCCAAGCGCTTCGAGGGCGTGTACATGCACTGGATGGAGAACATCCGTGACTGGTGCATCAGCCGGCAGCTCTGGTGGGGGCATCGGATACCGATTTGGACACTTATACTCCCCTCCCCGGGTAATACTACGCCATCAGGGCATGCGAGCTTCGCCGTATTGGATAAGCTCGAAACCGAGCATTACAGATCGCCATACCTGTACGCCCTGACGAAGGCAAGCACCTTAACTCCG
>JADFTG010000096.1 GCA_022560365.1 Chloroflexota bacterium
GGACGCCTGCGAGTTCTTCCAGCTGCTGGAACGCTTCCGGGCCACCGAGGCCGCGGCCGCCGCTAATAACGACCGTCGCGTCCTCGAGGCGGATGCCAGCGGACTCTGGCTTGCTGCGGCCGGTGATAGTGGTGCGCACCTGGCCGGCGGAGACGCCGGCATCTTGTTTCACTACTTCGGCCGATCCGGAGGCGGCGGGGGCGTCGAGTGCCTTGACGCGCATCGTGGCGATCTGTGGCGAGCCGTTGATCGTGTAGCGTGCGCGGGCCGCGCCGCCGTAGCAGGGTCGCTCGGCCAGGAGCTTGTTGCCCTCTGTCGAGACAGCTATGCAGTCCATCACGACGGCGGTGCCGAGGCGCTGGGCAAGACGTGGCGCGAGATCGCGGCCGATCATCGTCTGTCCAAGGAGGATGACCGCGGGGTCGACCTCCCTGGCGATGCGCTCGGCAACGGGAAGGTAGGCGTCGCCCTGGTAGTCCTTGAGGATCGGGTCGTCGACGACGATCACCTTCTCCGCGCCGTACTGGCCGGCAGCCTGGGCGATCCCCTCGACGCCGGAGCCGAGCAGGGCGCAGGTGACGGGCCCGCCAAGGGCCGCCGCCGCGCCGCTCAACTCGGCCGTGATGCCGGCGAGCTTGCCGTCTTCAGTTGCTTCTCCGAATATCAGTACTCCGTTAGGCATGTCGTTCACTCCTAGATGAGCTTGGCGTCGCTCAGGCGTTGGGCCAGAGTGGCGGCCTTCTCCTGGGCGGTGTCGCCTGCGATGACCTCGGTCTCGACCGAAGTGTCCGGGATGTAGAGGGCCTCGATGTTGACGCGGTTCTGCGGCGCTGAGATCCCGAGGTCGGCGAGTGTCCAGGCCTTAACTTCTTTCTTGGCCGCCTGCATGATCTGGCGCAGCTGCGGATAGCGTGGCTCGCCCAGCTCGTTGCTGACGGTGACGACGCAGGGTGTCGGCGCCTCGACGGTTTCGAAGCCGTCCAGCAACACGCGTTCGACGGTGACCTTGTCTCCGGCGTAGTCGATCTGCTTGGCGATCGTGACGGCCGGGACGCCGAGAATCTCGGCGACGGTCGAGCCGACGACGCCCATGTCCCAGTCGACCGACTGGCGGCCGGTGAGGATCAGGTCGTAGTCGCCGAGCTTCTGGACGGTGGCGGCGAGGACCTCGGCCGTGGCCCAGTGGTCGGCGTTGTTGACGGCGGGGTCGTTAATGTGGACGCCCTCGTCCACGCCCATCGCCAGGCAGTGCTTGATCGTGTCGCGGAAGGGGTCGGGGCCAAGGCTGACCACCGTGATGGTCGAATCGGGGTGGTTGTCCTTGATGCGCAGCGCGGCCTCGACGGCGATGGTGTCGAACTGGCTGGGGACTGGTTGCACGCCGGGCGCCGGAATGACCTTCTTCGCGGCCTCGTCAACCTTGAACTGCGAGGCGGGCGTCTCCGGGTCCGGCACCTGCTTGACGAAACAGATGATATGGGGCATGAGCCTCCTCCTGGCTGTCTAATGGTGTAGTGGGGCGATCAACAGTGTTCGGAAGTATGTGAAATTTATCACCCGGCGCCCAAGTATAGCACCCGCCGGGTCTGGGGCAAGGGTCAAACGGATGGGTTGAGCGCGCCGCCGCCCGACTCAGGCGGGACGATATGGCCGCAGGCGGAGCAAGCCGTCTTCCGTACGTTCGAGGACCGGCGCGACGGCGGAAAGTCGAGCTGGGCGCAGTACGCGACGTCGTCGCCGAGACCTTCGTCGATCAGCTCTTGCGAGTGGTAGGCGGAGCGGACGGCCGCCGCGATGTCAGCCGCGGCGACGGTGAAGGCGTCGTGGGCGAAGCGCGCTGCGTCGGACGCTTCGAGCGCTGGTTCGTGGGCGAGTGCGGCGTCGGCGATAGCCCGGCGCCGAGCGCGTCCTCGAGCACGAAGGTGCCGCCGCCGTGCGCCGCCGAGCAGACGACGGTAACGCCCAGCCCGCGCTGGCGCGCGATGTCGATCGCGGCGCGGGCGACCGCTGTCCGGTTGAGGAGCGCGCCGACGAGCACGGCGGGCGAGTCGGCGGCGATGGCGGCGAGGACGCGCGTGCCGTTGGACGTGGCGAGGATCGCCGAGCGGCCCGAAAGGTCGAGGCGCGAGAACTCTGAGGGCGAGTTCCCGTAGTCGAAGCCGTGCGGGGGCAGGCCGCGTTCCTCGCCGCACAGGAGGTGGTCCGGCAGGCCGGTCCGCAGGTGGCGGGCGCGGTCGGTAGTCGGTGCGGCGACGACGGAGGAGCAGCCGCGCTCCAGCAGCGTGACGATGCTGGAGGAGGCGCGCAGGACGTCGACGACGACGCAGACGCTGCGGGCGGCGTCGAACTTTTGCCCGGGTAGGAGGGCGACGTCGATGCGTCCTTCAGGTCCGCCGGACGTTTCTTGACCCATGAGATGCGACTTTATAATATGCCGCTAAGCGATTGGGCAGTACAATCAGCGGCACCGGCGAAGCGCTTTCGGGGGCCGGATAACTTCCGCAGATTTCGACAAGGAGCGGGTTCACGCATGTTCGTTGAGAAGCTCCGGGCGGCCCAGAAGAGGAACCAGAGCTTCCTGTGCGTTGGCCTCGATCCCGACCCCGCGCTGATGCCCCACCAGGACGTTGCGGCCTTCCTTAACGAGATCGTCGAGGCGACCAAGGACCTCGTCTGCGCCTTCAAGCCGAACCTGGCGTTCTTCGAAGCGCTGGGCGTGGGCGGGATGCAGACGCTCCTCGAGTCGATACGGGGTGTGCCCGCAGACATTCCGATCATCGCCGACGCCAAGCGGGGTGACATCGGCAACACGGCACGCTTCTACGCCAGGGCGCTGTTCGAGACGTACGATTTCGACGCCGCGACGGTGAACCCGTACGGCGGCCGCGACGCCGTGCAGGCGTTCGCGGACTACCGGGAGCGCGGCGTGTTCATCTGGTGCCGCAGCTCCAACCCGGGCGCCGCCGACGTGCAGGACCTGGCGATGGACGGCGGTGGGGCGCTGTACGAGCAGATCGCTCGTTGTGCCCACGACTGGAATGAGCACGGGAACGTGGGCCTGGTGGCGGGGGCGACCTGGCCCGAGCAGATCGCCCGCGTGCGTGAGATCTGCCCGGACCAGGTGCTGTTGGTGCCCGGCGTCGGCGCGCAGGAGGGCGAGCTGGAATCGGCCGCCGGCGCGGCCTTCGACTCGCGCGGAGAAGGGGTTATCATCAGCGCTTCGCGTGCCGTGCTCTATGCCTCGCGCAGCGGCGATCACGCCGGCAACGCACGGCGAGCGGCCGAGGCCTTGCGCGTCCGCATCAACCTGGCCCGCGACGCTCTGCTGGCCGGGGATTAGCGCCGTGGTGCTTGAAGTGCGCCTGGGCGACCACGTGCGCCTGCGGAAGCAACACCCCTGCGGTGGCTTCGACTGGGAGGTCGTGCGCCTGGGCGCGGATATTGGCATTCGCTGCCTGGGTTGCCGGCGGCGAGTGCTTCTTGAGCGCAGCACGTTCGAGAAGCGCGTGAAGACGTTCCTCTCGCGAGGCCCGGCGGAGGATTCCGCTGAGGGATAACGTCCTGAGGGAGCCGAACGTGCGGCAGGTCGTGCGTTCGCGCACGCTGCTCGCGGACCGGCGCTTCCTCAGCCTCTGGCTGAGTCAGGGCATCGCGCAGACGGCGCAGAACGCGCTGCTGTTCAGCCTTCTCGTCATCGTGCTCAACATCACGAACTCCTCGATCCACACGAGTATCCTCGTTTTCTCCTTCATCCTGCCGTCGATCCCGCTGGGCTTTGCTGTTGGCGTGATCCTCGATCGCGTCGACAAAGAGCCGGTGCTCGTGATCACCAACCTGGCTCGTGCGGGCGGCTGCCTCTTGTTCTTCTTCTTTCACAGTGATGAGTGGGTCATCTACGCGATCGCTGTGTCCGTCGCTACGTCGGGTCTCTTCTTCAACCCCGCTGTCGTATCGCTGATCCCCTCCCTCGTGTCGCGGGAGAAGCTGGTCGCGGCGAACAGCCTCTACAACCTGACGCTGACGGGTGCGCAGCTGGCGGGCATCGTCTTCGTGGCGCCGATTCTGCTGAAGAGCGTGGGGCCAGACGGCATGTTCCTGACGGCGACGGTGCTGTTCATCATCGCGGCGTTCTTCGCGGCCCGCGTCAACGTCTGGCATGACACGGCGAAGGCCGAGCCCGGGCGGGGCACCAACTTCGGCGGCATTCCGACGGAGTTCCGCGAGAGTTGGCGGGCCCTGGTCTCGGACCGCCGTTCCGTCGTGGCGCTTGGGCAGCTGATCCTCAGCAGTTCGCTCGTCCTGCTGTTCGCTATCCTGATTCCGCGCTACATGCGGGACGTGCTTGAGGTCCCGGCGGACAACGCGGCGCTCATCTTCGCGCCGACTGGCATCGGGGCGTTGATCGGGTTGCGCTTCTTGCCGTGGTTCACGCGCTTCGGCAAGAACCGGACGGTGGTGATCGGCCTGGCGGGCATCGCCGTTTGCATGGTGCTGCTGGCGCTTGTGGAGCCGATCGAAGGCGTGTGGGAGAAGGGCCCGGATGAACTTGACCCGACCAACATTCTGCGCATCTCAGCGCTGCAGGCGCTGGTGATGAGCTTTGCCGGGCCCATGGGCTTCTTCTACGCGCTGATAAACGTCCCGGCGCAGACGGTGCTGCACGAACGGGCGCCGCCCGAGATGCGCGGCCGCATCTTCGCGACGCAGGTCGTGTCGGCAAACTTCATCTCGCTGATCCCGCTGCTGATGGTGGGCGTGATCACGGACCTGTTGAACATCACGGTCATGCTGATCATTCTGGCGGCGCTGATTGCTGGAGCCGCCTTCTTGAGCGAGACGCTTGGGCCGTCGCCGGGGAAGGAAGACACGCCTGAACCACGGGAGCGGGGGCCGGTTCATACTTAATTGACCTCGCGAGAAGCGGGGGATAGTATCAAAATTGCCTAGAATTCGGAGGAGGAAGCAGTGGTCGAGATGACCATCGAGAGCATACGCGTGAGTCTGATGAACTATCAGCGCGTGGTGATCTTGAAGGAAAAGGAATCAGACCGCTATCTGCCGATCTGGATAGGTCCGGCGGAGGCCGACGCGATCGCCGTCCGGCTGCAGGACGTGCAGGTGGCGCGCCCGCTGACGCACGACCTGCTGCGCAGCATAATTGAGCAGCTGGGCGGCAGCATCGACCACATCTTCATCAACGACCTCTCGAACGATACGTTCTTCGCCAAGATCGTTTTGCAGGTGGACGGACGTTCGGTCGACATCGACGCGCGGCCGAGCGACGCGATCGCCCTCGCTGTGCGAGCGCAGGTGCCGATCTACGCCGACGAGTCGGTGCTGGAGAAGGCGGGCGTGCGGCTGGACGAGGAGAGCGGGGCGATCGAAGGCGTGGGCGATACCGATGAGACCAAAGAGGCCTCGCCAGAAGAGCTTGAGAAGCTTGGCCCGTTCCGCGACGTCATCGAAGGCCTCGACCTGGAAGACTTCGGGAAGAAGAGCTAACGGCTGACGGCGTGGTTCCCGAAGATCTCGGCTAACGGGTCGGGATGTCCTGGCCTCTGAGGTAGCCCTGGCGTCAATATTCGGGTTGTGAGCGGGCTGGTCGATCTTAAACAGACTTTGTGATATTCTGCGCAATGCGAGAAATCCCGCACCAGATGGAGGCTGTTCGCCGTGCCGATGCAAAAGCTTCCTCAGACGATGAGACTGATGGGTCTGGGGTGGTACGTCGCCCTTAGTATCATCGGCGGGATCGGCGGTGGAGTCCT
>JADFTG010000097.1 GCA_022560365.1 Chloroflexota bacterium
ACACAAGCAGCCCCCACCCGCCGTTGACGAGGGCCCGCGCACAGCCGCCGAAGCTCTGCGTACGGCCGATCTCCTCTAGCTCCTGCCCCCGGTAGACGAGGCGGTTCGTCGCGGTGTCGTCGAACCGAACCTCGACGTAGTCAGCGTTGTGGCCGCGGACAGCCTTCTCGATCTCATCTCTCGCAATCAGTTGGTCAGACACTCATGCTCCTTCTAGACGTCAGGCCGAGCCCATGTTGGTTTTGCGGGGCTGGCCTCGGCATCGATTTTGGGTTCGGTGCCCCTGATGAGGCGCCGGATGTTGGGAATATGGGTGACGACGACGAAGAACGTGGCGAAGGCGCCGAAGATCGTCTTCGTGTACGTGAAGTCTTCGCCGACACCGACGAGCGCGAGGACGATCAGTACGAGCGCACCGCCTGGTACCGTCACCATCGACATCACGCTCATGTAGCGCAGGGCCAGGACGATGAAGAGCCCAACTGCGAACATGCCAACGGCCAGCGGTAGCGCGAGCGCGGCGTAGACGCCGAACGAGGTCGCTACGCCGCGGCCGCCCCGAAAGCGGATGTAGACGGGGAAGTCGTGGCCGAGGACGGCAGCGATGCCCGCCGCGACCTGCAGGTCGTGGGTACCGAAGATGTACCAGGTGATGAGGGTGGGCGCGTAGCCCTTCGCTGCATCGAGGACCATGACGACGATGAACGGGCCGCGGCCCAGCACGCGCAACACGTTCGTCGCGCCGATCATCCCGCTGCCGTGGTCACGAATGTCGATGCCGCGCATGACGCGCGTTGTCAGGTAGCCGAATGGAATCGCGCCGATCAGATAGGACGCGCTGACAACGGCGGCGAGTTCCAGGAGGTTCACTCAGCGCGGCTCCTGTACTCGATCCGGATGGCCGTGCCCTCAAAACCCCAGCGTCGCCGGAAGTGGTTCTCCAGGTAGCGCCGGTACGAGAAGTGGACGCTCTTCGCATCGTTGCAGAAGACGATGAACGTGGGCGGGCGTATCGCGGCCTGTGTCGCGTACTTCAGCTTCAGAGGCTTGCGACCGGACGAGGCCGGCGGGTGCGCGGCGACGGCCTCGCGGAGGGCGGCGTTAACCTCCGCGGTGGGTATGCGCATTGAGCGAGCCTCGTCCACTTCAGTGACGAGGTCAAGGAGGCCCTCGATGTTGAGGCCGGTCTTCGCGGAGATGAAGGCTAGCGGCGCCCAGGGTGTGAAGCGGAGACGAGTGAGGACACGGTGGGCGATGGTGTTGCGGTTCTCCTCGGTGTCTTCAGCGAGATCCCATTTGTTAACAGCGACTACGAGGCCCTTGTAGGCCTTCGCCACGTCGCCGGCGATGTGCTGGTCCTGGTGCGCCACCTTCTCCGTGCCGTCGAGGACGAGGACGATGACGTCGCTGCGCTCGATCGCCTTCTGGGCGCGCATGACGCTGTACTTCTCGATCCCCTTCTCGATGCGGCCCGGGCGACGAAGCCCGGCGGTATCGATCAGCACCATCTTGCGGTCGCCGTGCTGGAATGGCGTGTCGACGGCGTCGCGGGTCGTCCCGGCCATATCACTGACGATGACGCGCTCCTCACCGAGGATGGCGTTGATAAGAGCTGACTTGCCGACGTTCGGCCGGCCGACGACGGCCATTCGCAGCACTTGAGTCTCGGCTTCCAGGTGCGATTCCGGCAAGAGGTCAAGGAGTTTGTCCTGCACCTCGCGCAGGCCGATATCGTGGTGCGCGCTGATCGCCATCGGCTCGCCCAGGCCCAGCTCGTAGAAGTCGACGGCGAGTGCCTGGCGTGCTTCGTTGTCGCCTTTGTTAGCGAGGAGCATGACCGGCCGCTCGGTCCGGCGCAGCAGCTCGGCGATCTCGGTATCGACGGGCGTCACGCCGGCCGTGGCGTCGCAGATGAAGAGGATGACATCGGCCTCGGCCATCGCCACGGCTACCTGGTCGCGGATGAGCACGGAGTAGCCTTCGCTGGCGTCCGGCTCGAGGCCGCCAGTATCGACTATCGTGTAGGACGTCGTCTTCCATTCGGCGTCACCGTAGAGGCGATCACGGGTGGTGCCCGGGATGTCTTCGACGATCGCCTGGCGGTCGCCGACCAGGCGGTTGAACAGCGTGGACTTACCGACGTTGGGTCGTCCAACTATCGCTACTACAGGCTTGCGCGTATCGGCCGTCGACGGCGCAGCCTTCGCTCCGGCTTTTGGCACGCTACTGCGACTCCAGAACGACGTCGATATCTTCGGGTGTCACTCTGGCCACGGTGACTCCCGCCAGCTGAGCAACCTCGATCTTGACCGAGTGCGTCCCGGCTCCCAGGTCATCCAGGTTGACGGTTGCGCTGATATCGGCCGGGCTCACTTCGCTCAGGATCGGGAACGGGCCAATGAGCTTGACGGTGACCGAAGGCAGCGCTCCGACGATACTGACGTTTGGTCCCAGGTTGACCGCGGTAACGGGGACCGTGAAGTTGAACTCCGAAGTCGCCGGGCCGATCGTCACGGTCACTGTCACGACCTGAGAGCCGCCAGTCACTTCAGCGCCGCTCGGTATGTCAAGCGAGACGGTGCGAACGACGGTCTCGTCGGCGCCGTCGATGCCTACGGGCTGCGTGTCGATAGAGTCGGTGCCGGTGATGAAGGATTGCGTGCCGCGGACAGTGACCGTCGGCGGGTCGACGCTGACCGAGACGACATTGTATCCGGGTGCCGGGTCTCCGTCTGTGACGACGCTGACGGCGACAGAGCGCGAGAATTTCTCTTGCTCGATGTCGATGGTGACGCCGATAATCGACGGTTCCAGGTTCACCAGTTGCACGAGAAAGCCGCGATCGGTGCGTGGCGTCAGGCGCACAGCCTGGTCGACGGAACTGGTGCGAGCGGTGACGTCGATCGTCGCCGTCACCCGGGAAACCTCGTCCACCTCTTTCTGCGGGCCGGTGACGAGCACGGTCTCGTCGTCAAGGACTGGGGGGCTCATCGTGAAACCGGAGGCCGGGGAGCCCGTGACTTCGATCTGGACGGGCACGGATTTGCCGGTGAGTTGCGCAAGCTCCACTGCTACCGTCTCCACTAGCGGTTCGTCGATGCGCAGGCCACCGCGACCAGTCAGCGCCTTGACATTGAACGGAAGGTCGTAGAGTCCAACGGTCAGCCCGTCGAGGTCGACCTCGGCCTCGAAGTCGCCGGCTGTCAGGCTGTCGAAGACGTCATCGGCAACCGTGATGCGCAGGCGCACCGGCGGAATGTCGGACGCGATGGCGACGTCGTCCGGGACGTTGATCGGCTGGACGGTGATATCGATCGGGAGGACGCGCGTCCGCGTCGGGTTCTCGGTGTCGGTGACGAATATCCAGAGGCCGAAGGCGAGCACGACCGACAGCGCCGCCAGGCCGCGGTTGTCGCTGAATGAACTGACCACGGGGCGGGCGAGAGCGGCGAAGAACTGGAGGGTCTCCTGGAATATCCTTGCGATACCTTGCATCGTCAGTTGTCTCGACGGCTCAGCCTGGGCAGTCTGGGGCCCGTCGGCCGGTCCAGGTCGGAGGAGGGGAGGAGGAGGCTGCGGAGGATTCCACGCAGGCGAGGCCCGTCGAGGTTGGAGATGACCCGGCCGTTCGCCGCTATGGAGACGCCGCCTGTTTCCTCTGATACGACGACGATTACTGCGTCCGTGCGCTCCGAAAGGCCGAGGGCGGCGCGATGGCGAGTGCCTTGAAGGCTATCGGTGCGCTCTGAAAGTGGCAGGGTCGCGCCGGCGGCAACGACACGGTCCTCGCGAACGATGACGGCACCGTCGTGGAGGGCCGCGTTCGGGTAGAAGATGGACATCAGCAGTGGTGTCGAGCAGAGCGCTTCGAGCTTCGTGCCAGTGTCGATGTAGTCCTCAAGGCCGGTCTCGCGCTCGATGACGATGATGGCGCCCCGGTGCTGCTCGCCGAGCGTCATCGAGGCGTCGGCGATGCCATCGACAACGCTTTCCAGGTTTGCACGTCCGGCCGGCCAGTGCCAGCGGCCCGTGCGCCCGATGCGCTCGAGGAAGCGGCGGATCTCCTGCTGGAAGATGATGGGCAGTGCGATGAGGAGCGCCGGAAAGGAGTTGCTCAGGAGCCAGCTGAGAACCGTCAGGTTGAGGGCCTCGACGAGGAAAAACGCGCCGATGACGATGATCAGCATGCCGCGCAGCAGCGACATCGCGGTCGTGCCTTTGACGATCACCAGCACGAGGTAGATGAGCACGGTGAGGCTGAGGATTTCGATGACGCTCTCGACGCGAAACTCGTCGAGGGAGTCGGTGACGCTGTTCCAGAGACCCACGCTACTCCACGTCCTCCTCGGAGAGGATGTGGGCGAGGAGCGCTTTCTGGGCGTGCAGGCGGTTTTCGGCCTGGTCGAAGGCGGCGGACTGCGGTCCGTCTATCACATCTGCGGTCACTTCTTCGCCCCTGTGCGCGGGCAGGTCGTGCATGAAGATGGCGTCGGGCCGCGCGCGCCTCATGAGTGAGGCGTCGACGGTGTAGCCGGCGAAGTCCTCGCGGCGAACGCCGGCCTCAGCCTCCTGGCCCATGCTCGCCCAGACGTCCGTGTACACGACGTCGGCGTCGGTCGCGGCTTCCTCTGCATTGCGGAGCTGGGTTATGCTGCCGCCGGATTCGGCTGCGAACGCCGTGGCGCGCTCGAGTACCGCGGGGGCTACTTCGTACCCCTCCGGTGAAGCGATGCGGATGTGCATGCCGGTGAGGCCGCCGGCCAGCGTGAGCGAGTTGGCGACGTTGTTGCCATCGCCGATGTAGGCCAGGGTGACGCCGCTCAGGGCGCCCTTCTTCTCGCGGATGGTGAGCAGGTCGGCGAGGGCCTGGCACGGGTGCTCGCTATCGGAGAGGGCGTTGATGACGGGCACGGAGCTGTGCTCGGCGAGCTGCTGGACGGTCTCGGTGGTGAAGGTGCGAGCGGCGATGCAGTCGACGTAGCGGCTGAGGACGCGGGCGACGTCGGCGGGCGTTTCGCGGTCGCCGAGGCCGACTTCGGGCGGCGAGAGGTATATGCAGTCGCCGCCGAGGTGTCTCATCGCCACTTCGAAGGAAACGCGGGTGCGGAGGGAAGGTTTCTCGAAGACGAGGGCGAGGGTCTGGCCCGACAGGAGCGGGCGGCGACCGGCGTCCTTCAACGCGAGCGCAGTCGCGAGGACGCGTTCGAGTTCAGATGCCGTGAGATCGGCTATGGAGATGACGTTTCGACCGCGCACGGGAGCCCTCCAGGAAGTGGCTCCAGTATAGCATCGCTCAGGTAGGGGGCGGCTGCGCTAAGATGGTGGGAAATCAGACGCCAGGAGGGAGCTTCAGATGACACGTCCCGTTGTGTTTTTCCAGATATGGGCGAAGGACCCGGAACGCCAGTGTGCGTTCTACCGCGAGATCTTCGGGTGGAAGATCGATGAGCCGAATGCGATGGGGATATCGATGATCGAGCACGGGGTCGGGGGGCCGCCGGAGGGGGTCGGCGGGTCGATCATGGCGGGGGCGGAGGCGCGGGTGCTGGTGTACGTGCAGGTGCTGGACCCGGCGGAGACGCTGGCGAAGGCGGAGGCGCTGGGCGGGCGGCGGGTGATGGAGCCGTTCGATGTGCCGGACGGGCCGACGGTGGCGCAGATGGCGGACCCGGAGGGGAATGTGATCGGGCTGGTGAAGCAGTAGGCGGTCTTTGATTGATTGCGGGTCCGGTGGTACGGGATCCGATTGTTTTTCG
>JADFTG010000098.1 GCA_022560365.1 Chloroflexota bacterium
GCTCGACCGGCGGCTCCGCTTCACGGACGAGGTCGACTGGCGCGCAACGTACGATCTGGAGTTGTCGTGAAGCGCTTCTCGCCGGGCGACCGCATCGACATCCGCGAGGTCTGGGACGGGCGCGCGTGGGAGATACGGCGACCGATCGTCGTCGAAGACACGCCCGACTTGATCGCTGTCTACAACGCACCGGGATCGCCCATCCGGGTGGCTGCGGGCCCGGACGGCGAGCGCCTGCGGCTGCCGCCGCTGAAGTGGTCGATGGCCGACGCATCGATTCCGTCAGACCACCGGATCCTCGGCCTGCACCCGCCGGGATCGAACCACTCCGTCCACGTCGTCTGGGACGACTCGTGGCGCCTGTTGTACTGGTATATCAACCTGGAGGAGGACCGCCAACGCAACCCGAGCGGTTTCGACTACGAGGAGCACGTCCTCGATCTCGTCGTCGAGCCGGACATGACGTCGTGGCGCTGGAAGGACGAAGACGAGCTGGCGGAGGCGGTCGAACGCGGGTTGTTCACGCCCGAGAAGGCGGCTGATATCCGCACGGAGGGCGAGCGCGCGCTCGAGTGGCTGCTCGCGCGCCGGCCCCCGTATGACCGGCCCTGGGAGAACTGGCGGCCGCCGCCGGACTGGGCCTGACAAGCGAAAGGCGGCCACGCGGGCCGCCTCTTGGTGTTCGACTCCTGGTGCGCCGTCTAGGCAGGCGGATTCAGTTCGTTGATCCGGGCACGCGCGGCCTCCGGGTCTTTGAACCACTGGGCGTTGAGCGCCGTGTACTCCTGCTGCGCCTCCGGCACGTCGTCCTCGGCGAAGATCGCGGTCACTGGACAGACGGGCTCACAGGCGCCGCAGTCAATGCACTCTTCCGGGTCGATGTAGAGAATGCGGTCGCCGGCGGACTCATCCTCGTGGATGCAGTCGACAGGGCAGACCTCGACGCAGGACTTGTCCTTGGTGTCGATGCAGGGGTCAGTAATCGTGTAGGTCATTGCGGCTCTCTCCAGGCGGTCGGTTCAAATACGATTTCGTGCGGAAAGCGGTGATTGCCTACCAAATAAACTGTATCGTGGAGGCCTGGCAGGGTCAAGACACAGCCCGTACTCAGCGGCGCCAGACCTGCCACCACCGGCCCCGCCTCTTCTTCGCCTCCGCCGCCGCGCTCCGCTGCTCCGCCAGGACCTCGCGCGCCCGCTGGGACGGCAGCTCGCGCCGCAGCATCGTCATGTCCTCGGCGAGCACCATCGCGTAAGCTGGATCGCCCGCGATCTCCGGGAACAGCCAGCGCAACCGGTCGTCGAAGCCCGCCGCAGTCGAACGCGGCCGTGAGCTGCCCGCCGCCATGCTGTCGAACAGCGAATACATCTTGAGCTCGCTCAGCACCGATGAGAACGCCGTCGAGAGCAGCACCGCCTGCGTCGCGTTCAGGTCGACCGTGGCCGTCTCCTCCTCGATCTGCGCGTCGATCAGCGGCAGCACCTCGGCCAGCCCGTGCGTGTACTCGCGCATCGAGTCGGGGTCGATCTCGGAGCCAGGCCGCGAGAGATGATAGCTCACCGCCAGCGCCACCAACCGCGCCTGGTGCCGCGGCAGCCGCACGGTAAACGTGGTCATAGCACACGCATGGTACAGCCGACGCCAGCGCCGGTGCCACTTCCACCCGACTTCCGGGAGCTCTACTTCACCGCCACCTTCTCGCGCTTGCGTGGCTTCTTGCGGCCGTTGGCACCCATTCCCAGCTTCGGGCGAAGGTACTTGCCGGTGGCGCTGCGGGGGGCGCGGGCCACCTGCTCCGGCGTCCCCTCGGCAACGATCTCGCCACCGCCGTCGCCTCCCGCCGGGCCGAGGTCGATGATGTGGTCCGCCTGCTTGATGACGTCGATGTGGTGCTCGATCACGAGAACCGTGTTGCCCGCGTCGACGAGCCGGTGGAGGACGCCCATAAGCATGTTCACGTCCTCGAACGAAAGGCCCGTCGTCGGCTCGTCGAGGATGTACAGCGTGCGGCCCGTCGCGCGGCGCGACAGCTCCGTCGCCAGCTTGACGCGCTGCGCCTCGCCGCCGGAGATCGTCGTCGCCGGCTGGCCCAGCTTGATGTAACCGAGGCCGACGTCGTTCAGTGTCGCCAGCTTCGTGCGCACACGCGGGAACGCCTCGAAGAACTCCACGCCCTCGGCGACCGTCATGTCGAGCACTTCGGCGATGCTCTTGCCACGGAAGAGGATCTCCAGCGCCTCGCGGTTGTAGCGCGCGCCGTGGCAGACCTCGCACGGCACCTCGACGTCCGGCAGGAACTGCATCTCGATCTGGATGTAGCCGTCGCCCGTGCAGGCCTCGCAGCGGCCGCCCTTCACGTTGAACGAGAAGCGCCCCGCCTTGTAGCCCCGCAGCCGAGACTCCGGCACGGAAGCGAACAGCTCGCGGATCGGCGTGAAAAGCCCGGTGTAGGTCGCCGGGTTGGAGCGCGGCGTGCGCCCGATCGGCGACTGGTCGATGATTACGACTTTGTCCAGGTGCTCGAGGCCGGTGATCGCGTCAGCCTCACCCGGTCGCTCACGAGCCTTGTAGAGTATCTGCGCGGCCTTGCGCGAGATGATGTCCGTCACCAGAGTCGACTTCCCGGACCCCGAGACGCCCGTCACGCAGACGAACATGCCGAGCGGAATGCGCACATTGATGTCCTTGAGGTTGTTCTCACGCGCGCCCTCGACGACGACGGCTTTGCCGTTGCCGGGCCGCCGCTGCGCCGGAACGTTGATCTGCTTGCGGCCGCTGAGGTAGGCGCCGGTCGATGAAGCCTCGCACGCCAAAATCTCACCCAGCGAGCCCTCCGCGACGACGTGGCCGCCGGCAGCGCCCGCACCCGGGCCGAGGTCGACGATCCAGTCCGCGGCGCGCATCATCGCCTCATCGTGCTCGACGATGAGGACGGTGTTGCCGAGGTCGCGCAGGCGCTTCAGCGTCGCGATCAGGCGCTCGTCATCCGCCGGGTGGAGGCCGATCGACGGCTCGTCACAGACGTAGAGCACACCCATGAGCGAGGAGCCGATCTGCGTCGCCAGGCGGATGCGCTGCGCCTCGCCGCCGGCCAGCGTCCGGGTGCGCCGGTCAAGCGTCAGGTAGTCGACGCCAACGTCGCTCAGGAACTTCAGCCGCCCGTGGATCTCCTTCAGTATCTGGTTCGCGATCGTCCGTTCGCGCTTCGTCAGTGGCGACTTCTCCGCCCGCAGCCGCGTGGCCCAGGCCAGCGCCTGCTCGATCGAGAGCCGCGCCACGTCCGAGATGTTCCGTCCGTCCACCGTCACGGCCAACGACTCGGGCTTCAGCCGTGCGCCGTGGCAAGCCGTGCACGGCACCTCCGCCATGTACCTGGCGATCTCGTTGCGAACGTAGTCGGAGTCGGTCTCCTTGTAGCGGCGCGAGAGGTTCGGGATCACGCCCTCAAATGTCGTGTTCCACTTGTTCTTTTGGCCCCCGTGGCCGGTGTACTGCAGCGTGATCTCGCCGTCGTCACCGTAGAGGACCAGCTCCAGGTGCTCGGGCTTCATCTTCTTGACCGGCGTGTTCAGGTCGAAGCCGTGCTTGTCGGCCAGCGCGTTGACCATGCGCATGTACCAAGTCGAGACAGAAGAGGTCCGTGACCACGGAACGATCGCGCCCTCGGCGATCGATAGGCTCTTGTTCTGGACGACGAGCGTTGGGTCCATCTCCATCTTCATGCCCAGGCCGGTGCACTCGCGGCAGGCGCCGTGCGGGCTGTTGAAGCTGAAGTTGCGCGGCTCCAGTTCGCCGAAGGAGAGGCCGCAGAAGACGCAGGCGAACTGCTCGGAATACAGCCGCTCCTCCGCCTTCGACTTCTTGTCCTCCAGCAGCTGGACCATGACCGTGCCACCGCCCAGGCGCAGCGCCGTCTCCACCGAGTCTGAGACACGCGCCCGCTGCGAGTCCGCGTCCTGCCCGTCCTCTCCATCGCCGGGCGGGGCGGCGATGAGACGGTCCACAACCACCTCGATCGTGTGTCGCTTGTTCTTGTTCAGCTTGATGTCCTCGTCCAGGTCGCGCACGTCGCCGTCGACGCGCACGCGCACGAACCCGGCCTTGCGGGCGTCCTCGAACACCTTCTGGTACTCGCCCTTGCGGTCCTTCACCACCGGCGCCAGGATCATCAGCCGCCGGCCGAGTGGGACGTCGAGCACCGCGTCCACGATCTGCTGCACCGTCTGCTTTTCGATCGGCCGCTCGCACTCCGGGCAGTGCGGGCGCCCGGCGCGCGCGTACAGGAGCCGGAGGTAGTCGTAGATCTCGGTCTGCGTGGCGACCGTCGACCGCGGGTTGCGGGAAGCGCCCTTCTGGTCGATCGAGATCGCTGGCGAGAGGCCGTCAATGTGGTCGACGTCCGGCTTCTCCATCAGGCCCAGGAACTGCCGGGCGTAGGCGGAGAGCGATTCGACGTAGCGCCGCTGCCCTTCCGCGTAGATCGTGTCGAAGGCGAGCGACGACTTGCCGGAGCCGGAGACGCCCGTCAGCACGACGAGCTTGTCGCGCGGGATGTGAACGTCGATGTTCTTGAGATTGTGCTCACGCGCACCGCGAACGACTATGGCGTCAAGGGGCATTTCGGGTCCTTCCAGGGGCCGGTGAACCTGCTCCGGCTCAACGGATTATTGTAAGTGCCGCACCGATTTAGAACAAGAGTTTTAGTGCCACACCCACGGACTTCCGGCGATCTGGCTCCTGCGCTTCCGTTAACGCTCGGTAAACGCTCGGTAAAACGTCAAGTAGCCGCCTCCAAACGCTCTAACACACGTTGGTTCGTGCCGTCTAATCAACTAAGGGACGATGAGACCGTCCGAAACAGGCGTGCCGGGGGGCACCGCAAGAGAACAGGGGTCTGATAGTGGCAGATATCGTTAGCGATCCGGAGGACGAGCTGGGCCAGTGGCGCCCCGGCTCGTTCATCTTCTTCAGGATACTCGTCTTCATCGTCTCCGTTTCGGCGATCGCCGGTGTTGTGGCGGCACACTTCCAACTCGAGGGCGATCCCCTTGCGCCAGCCCTGGCCATCGGCGCCGTCGTCGGTCTTGCCATCTCCGTCCAGGCGATGCTCGCACTCATCCAGGCACGGATCGCCAGCAAGCGCGATCGCACCGCCACCCCAGCCGGCCATTATCTTGATATCAGAATCTGCATAACGACGTTTTGTTTCCTTGCTGCCTTTAACCAGTTGTTTCCTGTTCGAGCGGGTTTCGATTCGAGTGTCGAATGAGTCAAAAACTGTAACGCTCATGATTTTTAATGGGGAATCAGAGAGATTCTCGAAACGCAGGAGGAACTCATCCCAGTCTGCATTTTTTGCCCAGGCGCCCGGGCCAAGACGTACGATCACCCAATCCAGCGTTGCGACGAGGCGTTCGTCCGATGCCGAGGCAATGGGTTTCGCAATTTGATAGGGCTCAGGCTCTTTAATCAGTCTGGTGCCTTTACTGCAGCCTGAGAGGACAACAATGAATACGCAGGCAATGAATATGGCTGCTTTTTGCATCAGTTATTTACATTGGTGCCGTGTTATTGCAAATCGACAGGTTTGATTATGTCGATGTTGTCTATATCACTATAGTATAAGACTAAGCATCTGGCGCCACAATTAGGCTAAATGAGAAATATTTGGAAACCGGGAATGTCCGCTTCGGGTCGTTAGCGACCCGTCGTC
>JADFTG010000099.1 GCA_022560365.1 Chloroflexota bacterium
TCGCGGATCAGCATGCGCAGCATCCGGCGGATGCGGCCAACGCTCGGGCGGAACACGCATTCACCAACCATGGGCAGCGACAGCAACCGCTGCGACAGCGCGATCTCGCGCCCCTTGCGGGTATAGAGGAAGGGGCCCGCGCCGGCCGCCTGGTAATCGCCGCGGGTCTCGTCGTCGACCTTGAGGTAGAGCGTGTCGGCGGCGATCAGGCCGAACATCACGAGGCCGATGAGTACCGCCAGTATCGACCAGATTGCACCGGGCGACTGCCAGCCGCTGCGGCTGACGCTCAGGCTGATGCCCAACCCCTCGAAGGAGAAGTTGTACCACCTGAGAAAACTGTCGATGAAAAGCAAAGGCCCCGCGACAAGAATGATCTTCTCTCCGAGGCCCATCTTCTGGAACTGCTCCTGGATGTTCATGCCCATAAAAGACTCCTTTGGCGGAGATCGCCTTCGCCATAAGACTCCCGTGCGTTTCCGGAAGTGAAAAACATGTGTCCTCGGCTCCTCACCGCAAGTTATAGCCTGCCACGTACCAGTGTCAAGCAGTAATGCGTAAAGTGCCTATGCTTGTGCCTATTCGTCCGCTCGCGCACGCTTTCGGCGTCAACATTTTGCTGCTACTTTGGGCATTATGGACCAGCAGATCACCCGTGAGGATGCTCGTTCGTCCCTCATCCGCGCCGGCCTGAGCGCGTCCGGCGAGCGGCTCGATCGCCTCGTGCCGGGCCTCCAGATCGCCCGCGCCGCCGCCGCCGCGCTCGCCGCTCTCGAAATGGGATACAGCGGTCCGGCGTCCTTCCGGGCTCCTCCGCTGGCCGATGTCCAAGGGATCCATGGCAACTGACCTGCACTGGCTCTCGATCGCCGAGGCGGCGCAGCTGATCGAACGGCGCGAACTCTCACCTGTCGACCTCGTGGACGCCTGCCTCGAGCGAGTGGAGGCGCTGGACGGGCGGCTCAACGCCTTCATCACCGTGCTCGCCGACGAAGCGCGCGTCGACGCTCGCGGGGCTGCCGACGAGATCGCGAACGGCTCGTATCGTGGTCCACTGCACGGCATCCCGGTCGCGCTCAAGGACATCTTCGCCGTGGCAGGCGCCCCGATGACCGCGGGATCCCTGATCTTCCGTGACGTTGTCTCGGAGGAGGACTCGGAGGTGACGCGGCGGCTCCGGGCGGCGGGTGCCATCGTCCTCGGCACGCTCAACCTGCACGAGATCGCGCTGGGTGCCACGGGTATCAACCCGCACACGGGCCCGGCGCGGAACCCCTGGAACACCGGTCACATCACGGGCGGTTCCAGCTCCGGCGCGGGCGCGGCCGTTGCCGCCGGCCTCTGCTTCGCCGGTATGGGCACCGATACCGGTGGCAGCATCCGCATTCCGGCCGCCCTCTGCGGGATCGCCGGCATCAAGCCGACGTTTGGCCGCGTCAGCCGCCGTGGCCTGCTGCCCCTCAGCTGGTCGCTTGATCACGCCGGCCCCCTGACACGCAACGTAGAGGACGCCGCCATCGTTCTCCAGGTGATCGCCGGCCACGACGCAGGCGATCCGGCATCGAGCCGGGCCGATGTTCCGGACTACAGCGCGACGCTCGGTGAAGGCGTTCGCCACAGGCGGATCGGCGTCCCTGACCGCTACTTCGATGATGGCGTCGACGCGGACGTCCAGGCGGCGTTCCGAGAGGCGCTGCGCCAGCTCGAGGGTCTCGGCGCGGAGCTGAGCGAGTTCTCGCCGCCGCACGCGGACGAGATGCCGGGCGCGCTCGCTGCGATCATGCTGCCCGAGGCGTTCACGTTTCACCAGTCCGCTATGCGGGAGCGGCCCGAGGACATCGGCGAGGACGTGCGCTACCGGCTGGAGCTGGGGGCGGCCTACCCGGCGGCGGAGTACATTCAGGCGCTGCGCTTCCGCGAGATGCTTGTCGAGACGTGGCGCGAAGAAGTGTTCGGCGAAATCGACCTGGTGGCGACGGCGACGACGATGGTCGCCGCGCGGCCGATCGACCAGAGCGATCTATCGACGACGCTTAGCCTGATCCGCAACACGAACCCGTTCAACCTGCTGGGCACGCCGGCGATATCCGTGCCGTGCGGCTTCACCGGCGACGGTCTTCCCGTTGGCCTGCAACTGGCCGGCCGCTGGTTCGACGAGGCGACCGTCCTGCGCGCGGCGTACGCCTATGAGAGCGTCACGGACTGGAACAGCCGCCGCCCGCCGCTCTGAGCGCAGTCAGGCGCCCCTGTCCTGCTGCAGCCGCCAGAGAGCGCAGGCGCTGTCCTTGCCGCCGCTCCAGGCCATCACAGCCATCGTCGCCATTGACCTACGTCACGATCGGCGTGTCGTTGCGGTTGCCCCACTCCGCCCACGAGGCGTCGTAGTTGAGCGCGCGTGGGTAGCCCATCAAGCGCAGGACGAACGCGGCGTGCGCGGCGCGAATGCCCGCCTGGCAGTGCGTGATCACGCGCTTTTCCGGCACGATCCCAACGCCTGTTAGCTTGCGGCTAATCTCGTCTGGCGGAAGCAATAGCCCGGAGCGGACCGGTGGCGAGACGGTCACGTCCAGCCACTCGAGGTGCGCGGCACCGGGGATGTGGCCGCCGTGCTTGTTCGCCCGCGAGTCCTCGCCCGTGTGTTCGCCCTGCGCCCGGACGTCCCAGATCACCGTGTCGTCGTCGTCGATCGCGGCTCGCACCTCGTCCAGCCGCGCGCAGGTGTCATCTCGCACGTCGCGGACGGTGAACTGCGCGCGCTCGATGTGGCGCATCTCCATCGAAACAGGGCGGTCTTCTTCGTGCCATTTGCGGAAGCCGCCGTTGAGCACGCGGCACTTCGCATGGCCGTGGTAGTCGAGCGCCCACCACAACCGCGCCGCGTAGAGCCCGCCCATGTTGTCGTAGGCGACGACCTGCGTATCGTCCCCGATGCCGTGCCGTGACATCGTCTCGGCGAAACTCTCCGGGTCCATGATGTGAGTGCCGATGCCCGGCCCCGATGCCGAATCACCGGTCGCCTTGAAGTAGTGGTGCGTGCGCAGGCCGGCCGCGCCATCGATGTGCAGGCGCATGAAGGCCGCGAACTCGTCGCAGTCAACGACCAGCACGTCCGGGTCGCCGATGTGCTCGGCGAGCCAGTCCGTCTCGGCCAGGATGTCCGGGTTCGGGTAGGCGGTCATGGGTGCCTCGGTTGCGTCTCGGGGTGGCTTGCATTATAGGCTAGGTCTGTCATGCAGGCCGCGACGCGCCACCAGCCGGCCCCGATCGTGATCGGGGGGCGCGAGAGCACGGTCGGGGTCGCTGAGAAATCCTCTGAGCCAGTCCCGGAGTAGGTTGTCGACGCCCTCCTGATTCGTCAAGCCCCCCTACGGGACGCCCTTGACGACAGAACCAGCGAGCCCATCAGTAACTTGACGAATTATTTTGCTCGGGATAGAGTCAGCACTACACAAAATTCTACTTGAAGGGGGAGCGACTATTCCTAACCAGTGTATTCACACGCCCAATACGATCTGCCACCGCGTATTTACGGGCGATAGACAGAACATGGGTAAACCTACACGACTCATTGTAAGGAGATTGAAGAGATGCGGATCAGACAGATTCTTCCCTTGGCGCTCATCGCCATCGCCATCAGCGTGTTTTTGGCGTCCGACTCAACACAAACGTCGAGCGCGCCAGACACGCTGCAGCGCGACAGCGAGCAAATCGCTGGTGCAGACTTTGAGGAGTTCCGTGGCAGGCTCGCCACCTTGTTTGCCGACCTGGAAGAGGCCTATCCGAACGTCGTCGCAGCCGGCGGGCCACACGAGCTTTTGGAGCAAATTACTGAGGCCCGACAGCTGATACCGGAGCTCACGGCAGAAGAGCTTTGGGTGTTACGCGACGCGATTTCGCAGTATCCCGCCTACTGGGATATCCCAACCGTCATCAGCCTCTCCCTCGAGCCGGGGCCTCAGGACCAGGCGCCTCAGGACCAGGCGCCGCAGGCTAGCACTGGAAGTCTGATGAGCCACACTTGCCCGGCTCCAGCCGGGGGGGGGTTCTTCACCGGGCCGCAGAAACACATCCAAAATGAGTTTCTCCAAAAGAAAATTAGGCTATCCACGAAAGCCAAGGCGCTACTACTCGAGGCCGTGGCGATGGGTATCCCCGAGCCGCTTAATCTAATTCCTGTTGCTGCCTGGCTTTTTGCTGAAGAAGTCGTCCTTGCTGAAGAACTAATCATTCTTGGTACAGAAGAAAAAAACGCCATTAACGACGAGTGCGAGGAGGATGTTCATCGGGCCATAATGCACGACGTCGTCGGACCCGCGGTTCTAGACCTTGAAAGCGACCTGGCGAACCATGACACCAACATCGACGGCGACTTGATAGCCCACGACACCAACATCGACGGCGACCTGATCATTCATGACGGCGATATAAAGGGCTTGATCGGGGGCGTTCAGGAGACCCTGGACACCACCACAGAGATGAAACGGGTCCATCTTCAGATCATCGCGCTCCCCGGGGGCCGGGAGTTCCTGATCACTGCGGATGAGGCCGGGGTACCCGTGGACGTCGAATTTATCGCCGTCCGATACTCGCGGGGGAACGACCCAATCTCCTTTGTGGACGTCCTCGCCGACTCGACAGTCACAACGGTCAGTCCAGGTGTTCATCATGTCGAAATATCCAAGTTGAAAGGATCGCCAATCGACTCTCGGTCCAGCCTCGCGGTGTTCGAGGTCAGGCACGACCACGGTTCGTATACCCACTTCGGGATCATCGTGGTGAACTAGGACCACGACGACAACCTCGGCCCGGGCCAGTGATAAGAGGTTTGCGAGCCGATACTCAAGCAGTGCCGAACGCGTCTGGAGGCAAAGGGCACCACCGCCCGTCTGAGCCCTTTGCCTCCAGAAAAGTTGAGCGGGCGACGAAGATGAGTGCCGCCGTCGCCCTACGAACCAGAGGAACACGACGCGCAAAAGGACGACCACCGCGCTCTTGATGGGCCTTGAGGACCCGGTGCGGGTGTACGAGGTGCGCTGGCGCGACGAGTAATCTCGCCACTATGCCGCCAGCTTGACCCGAAACCCGATGTAACGATTGCTTCGCCTCTCTGATAGCAGGCGTCGTGCTCTAGCTCTTTGGCGGCTTTCCAGTACAGCGCCGACTCGCCGCGCTCGATAGTCTGGCCGCATGTCCGGCACTCGCCCGCGTATTTGACGGGATTCAAGAGGCGGGGCAGCTCCGGGCGCGGGTTGCGCAGTGAGCCGAGACGCTTTTTCTGGCGACTGATGTTGCCGGACAGGTTGGTTAGCGCGTAGCTGGGCATCGCGCCCCCCTTGCCGAGCGAGTAGGCGGCGACTTGCTTGACGTTGGCGAGGTCGCGGCGCTGTGAGTCTGTCAACAGGTCAACGTCTGGCGCGCCCTTGCGACAAGAGGCGTTGTACGCCTTGATCGCGTCGCGTTCAGCTTCTAGGCCAGCTATGCGCGCTTCTAGTGCTTCGATGGCGTCGGGATCGTCGGAGTAGATGGTGTTATCGGCCTGCCGCTCGATCACGTCAGCGCGAGCCGCCATCTCGTCGGCCTTGGCGTTGTCTTCGCGGGCGCGATCGTCGCGCTTGTTCATTCGCTCGCGTTCTGGGATGTGGCC
>JADFTG010000100.1 GCA_022560365.1 Chloroflexota bacterium
TTGCGCTGGTCGCTCGGGGCTATTGGGATTGGGACGTCGGCTTGGTGTCCTCGTCGGAACTCTCCGCCGGAGCGACGGTTGAGGCGGTGACGGTCTCGCCTTCGGGCTTCTTCTCTTCGCCTTCCTTGCCCTCGCCTTCGTCGCCCTCTTCGCCGTCCTTGATCTCGCGGCGGAACTCGCGGATGCCGCGGCCGATTCCCTTGCCGATGTCGCCGATGCGCGTCGCGCCGAAGAGAACGACGACGATGGCGAGGATAATCAGCAGTTCAGGTGCGCCAAGACTTCCAAACATGAGTCACTCCTCGGTAACAGGATAGCACCGCACACGGGGCGCCACAAACGAGCCGTTACGAGGCTTCGACGGTGACGTCTTCGATGATCAGCGCGGCCGAGAGGTCTTCCTGGCAGTCGTCGGCGGTGCTCACTGAGCAGACGCTGAAGTTGGCAAGGTTCGTCAGGATGTCCTGACCCTCGATCACTCTGCCGAACACGGTCTCCCGGCCGTCCAGCCGCTCGTCGGCGGTGTAGAGGATGCGGAACTGGCTGCCGTGAACCTCGACGCCGCCATCGCTGTTTGCGGCGAGGACGACAACGAACTCTTCGTGCCCGATGCCGGAGTCCTCGACAGACAGTGTATAGCCGGGGCCGCCGAGGCCTGAGCAGATGCGGTCGCCGTCGCCAGTGCAGGTGGGGTCGCCCGTCTGCGCGAAGTAGTCCTGGTCGACGTAGAAGAAGGCGACGCCGTCATAGAAGTTCTTGGCAGCGAGGAAGGCGAAGCTGTTGACGGCAAGCGGAGCCTCGGTGGAGAGATCGATGACGATGTCGCCCTCGCTCGTCTTGAGGGTCGCGATATGCGCCGTGGTGGCGTCGATAACGGGCGGTGGGCCGTCCGGCCACTGTTGAGCGTCCGACGTCGGCTCGGGCGTCGTGTCGAGGTTGACGATGGGCGCACCGCTGCTTCTGGACGAGCCGCCGAAGCCAGCCCCGAAGCCGACAGCACCCATGGAAGCGATCATGACGACGATGAAGAAGACGTAGAACGCCTTGACGTTGAAGATCAGGTTTATGGGAAACGGGTACCGGCCGCGTCGCTTGCCGGGCAGTTCCGCCGGTCCGCGGCGCCTTCGTCTGCGCTGTTTTGCCACTTAGTCAGTCACCTCTCGTAAATCAGATGTACGCGTCAAGTATAACAAAGCGTCCGTTCGATCCATCACAAGAAGAT
This sequence comes from Chloroflexota bacterium, assembly GCA_022560365.1. Lineage (GTDB taxonomy): Bacteria > Chloroflexota > Dehalococcoidia > SM23-28-2 > RBG-16-64-32 > CF-162. The sequence goes on from JADFTG010000100.1 coordinate 1,223, forward strand.
ACGTGCCGCGCCATGTAACGGTTCCGGGGCGACAGCCATCCTTCTTATTGACAAATCTAAGGGAAAGTTGGGACAAGCGATATGGCTATGACGCAGCAGATCGAGACGACGGACACGAGCACGTGGGCTGACCTGAGCGGCCGCTGGTTTTTCGCCTGGCGGATGGCCGCCGCCTGCGAAGGGGCTCTGCGCGAGGTAACCGAGGCCCGCGCCGGGCAAGAAAACCCGGACCGACAGATGGCTCTCGACAAGGTGAGCTCGCTCTTGCACGACGAGATGACCCGCTGGGTCCGCCGCGGCGAGGCCCTGGACATGATCGTCGAGCGCATGCCGCGCGCCGAGTAAGCCGCCGCAACCTGTCGCGTTGTAGAATGTTGCTCGCCATGCACCTCGCGGAATCGGCGAGAGGACAGAAAATCTGAGCGTTCGAAGGGCGGCACTCCTCTCAGCGGCAGCATTCGGGGCCGTGATTCTGGTCATTTTCGTTTGGCCTGTCGTGTTCGTTAGGGACAGCGGCATGACCGGCGCCGAGTTCGATCGACAGACGCGGGAGACTTTGCTGAGAGTGCATGAAGGATATCTCGAACCAGTCACCCAGGCACTTGACGACGCCTTTACGCCCTGCTCAGGCATCGACCCTGCGACCAAGCCACCGGAGTGCGCTCCGCTCGTGGACACGCTCCGCGCCGGCCAGTCCGTGCTCGATTCGTCTATCGAGCGGCTAGATGATCTGATGACAGAGGTGCCTACTGACATTCCCGACGATTTGCTGCGAACCATCAGCGCGACTCTGATCTTGTGGAATCTCCTCCAAGAACGCGACCAACTGCTGATTGACGGCTGGCTTAGCGGAGATGCCAACTCGTGGGCTGCCGGGTGGGAGTTCGACCCCAACCTCTCTGAGATCAATCCATAGGCGCGCTGGCCGAGCCGACGACGAACTTCGTGGCGTCGGCTTTCGCGCACCAGACACGCACGCCGAGCCGCTTTCGCGCCCCCTCCGCTACGTCTTCGGTGACGTTGCCGCGCGCCGTCACACGCTCGCCCTGCCAGAGGACGTTGACCAGCGCGACGTTCATCTTGCCGCCGCTGAACCAGCCCTCGCCGAAGCGGCCCGTCATCATCTCCGAGATGAAGCAGAGTGACATCATGCCCTGGACGACGATGTCTGGAAAGCCGAGCTTGAGCGCCTGTTCGCGGTCGTTGTGGTAGTTCTTGTGCGGCCCGGAGAACTTCTGGCACATCTCCAGGGTGATCTCTTTCTCGGCGATCGACAGCTCTTCGAGCACGTTCTCGTCTTTGGCCTCGAATTTGCGGCCTGAGCGCTTCTCGCGGTCCTTGTCTACGACGTGGCCCTTGGAATCTGTGCGCATGAGGAAGCTCTGGTGGGTGCGTCCGCGGTTGAGGATGCGTCCGTCGGCGCCGTGGATGGCGGTCTCGCTGACGAGGTACTCGCGGTCGCGCCGGGTGTAGCGATCGATGATCTGGCGGCGAGCAACGACGGTATCACCAACCATGATCGGGGCGAACAGCTCCCACTCCTGGCGCGCGTGCAGGTTGCCGAAGATGCTGAGGTACCAGTCGATCGTGTGATAGACCTCGGAGTGGAGGATCAGCGCGGGGGCGACGGGGCCGCCGAAGGGGGACTCGCCGAAGTACCAGGGGTTGAAGTCCTGGACGGAGTCGGCGTAGTGCTGCACGAGCTCCGGAGTGATCGCGATCTCGCGCTCGCCATAGTAGCGTCCGACATGGACGTCGTCCGTGCGTGCCGTCGTCATCGCCTACGAGTCTACCTTATCGCGGAGACGTCGACGCCGTCGCCGGAGTCGTTCGTGAGACGGACGAGATCGCTGCCGTCGGCGTCGATCACGTAGATGTCGCGCCGGCCCTGGCGGTGAGAGGAGAAGGCGATCTGCGTGCCGTCCGGCGACCAGGTCGGGAAGGAGTCCCAGCCAACGTCGCTGGTGACGCGGACCGGCGCACCCCCGTCGGCGTTCGCGATGTAGAGCTCCGGGTTGAAGTCGCGAGTCGAGATGAAGGCGATCTGAACGCCGCCGGGCGACCAGGCGACCTGGAGGTCCGGCCGCGCGGCGACAGTGACCCGCGTGAGGTAGGAGAGCACGGTGTCCATTATGTAGACTTCGGGGTTCCCGTCGCGCTCGGAGACGAAGGCGAGGCGGCGGCTGTCCGCCGCCCAGACGGGCATCGTGTCGTCGAGAGGTGACAGCGTCATGTTGACTTCGTTGTCGCCGTTCGCCTCCATGATGAAGATGTCCATGTCGCCCGCCTCGCCCGACTGGTAGGCGATGCGAGAGCCGTCCGGCGACCGGGTGGCGGCGAAGTCGTCCTTGTCACCGCTGGTCAGCTGATTCTGGTTCCGCCCGTCGGCGTCCATCTCGTAGATGTCGAAGTTGCCGTTGCGGTTCGTGCCGAAGAGAAGGCGCGAGCCGTCGGGCGACCACTCGTAGGGGATGTCGACGCCCCTGGTGGTGGTCAGGCGCCGGAGGTTCGAGCCGTCGGCGTCCATGACGTAGATCTCGCCGTCGCGCTCGGCGTTGGCCTCGGAGTAGAAGGCGATGCGCGTGCCGTCCGGCGTCCAGACGGGGAAGGCATCGGGCGCGGGATCTTCTGTCAGTCGACGCAGATCGGAGCCGTCGGCGTTCACTACGTAGATGTCGACGTTGTCGTCACGGTTGGGCAGGTTGAAGACGCGATCGGCGTAGAAGGCGATGCGCGTGCCGTCCGGCGACCAGACCGGCGCGGCGTCCCAGGGCAGGACGCCGGTCAGCGTCTGGGACGGCTCGCGACCGGACCATGGGACGCGGATGTCGTAGCCGCCGGCGGAGCGAGAGATGAAGACGAGGCGCCCGCGAACCGGGTCGCCTTCGAGAGAGCAGCCGGACGCGACGAGAGCCAAGCCACCGAGGACGGCGAGGGCGGCGAACAGTGCGATGGCTTGCGAACGGAGGGGCATCTCGTAATTTAGTGACTGATTGGTCGCTTCCTTGCAGGCTACATGTTCTCACGATTAAACTACAACTCGCCCTGCCACCCGGCAGCACACCATCGAGAGATCCCTAATGCTACTGGTCGCCCGTAAGAATCTGTTTTCCGAGAAGACACGCCTCGCGATTTCGATCGGCGGCATTGCGCTCTCGGTGTTCCTGATCGGCATCCTCCCCTCGCTCTTCCGGGGCTGGAGCGAGCGGGTCGGTAGCTTCGTCGAGGACGTGCCCGCGGACCTCTGGGTAGCGAGCGAGGGCACTACCGACTTCACCGCCGCGGCCTCGATCCTGCCCGGAGCGCTGGGCCTCCGCCTCGAGCTGATCCCGGAGATCGACGTTGTGGCGCCGCTGATCGTGCGGCCGATGGAGATGTCGCGCGCCGGTGACGACCCGGACAACACGTTTGACGTCCATTTCGTGGGCTACGACCCGGAGATCGGTCTGGGCGGCCCGCTGGAGGTTACGGAGGGCAAGAGCCCGCCGGGCCCGGGCGAGATCATCGTCGACGAGCAGATGCACCGGCGCTACGACGTGGACATCGGCGACCGGCTGGTGCGCGGCACGAAGTCGCTGACGGTGGTGGGCTACTCCAAGGGCGGCGACTTCGTCTATACGCAGGTCGCCCACGTGACGATCGAGACGGCAGTCGACTTCCTGGCCCTCGACCCGCCATCACAGCGCACGTTCTTCGTGATGACGCTGGAGAACCCGGAGGAGCGGGAGGCGATGGCGCGGCGGCTGGAGGTGGCAGTCCCCGGTGTGGAGTTCATCACCGGCGAATCGTTCGCGGCGGAGACGCGGGACCGCATCCTGGGCCAGATTCTGCCGATCCTGATCGTCGTCCTGATCGTCGCCTTCATCGTCGGGCTGGCGGTGGCCGGCCTCACGATCTACACGGCTACCATCGAAAAGTCGCGGGAATACGGGATCCTGAAGGCCGAGGGATTCACGAACTGGTATCTCTATCGGGTTGTGTTCGAGCAGAGCATGGTCACGGGCATCCTGGGGTTCCTCGTCGGCGCCGCGATGACGATCTTCGTGGGGCCCTTCGCCCAGACGCAGGTCCCTCAGTTCGTTGTATTCGTACGCTGGCAAGACATCCTTGGCATCGCGGGCGCCACCCTGCTCATGTCGCTGATCGCTGCCTACATCCCCGTTAGAAGGTTGACAAACATTGACCCAGTCTCCGTCTTCAAAGGCTGACACGCCCGAGCCCGCGCAGGACCGGCGGACGATCCTGCGGCTGGACGGCGTCAGCAAGATCTACCGTTCCGGCGAGTTCGAGGTGAAGGCGCTCGACGACGTTACGTTCCACGTGAAGGGCGGAGAGATCGTCGCCGTCATGGGCCCGTCCGGATCCGGCAAGACGACGCTGTTGACGATCGCCGGGGCGCTGCTGCGGCCATC
>JADFTG010000101.1 GCA_022560365.1 Chloroflexota bacterium
CGGCTACGACACCATTGACGTCGCCGCCGCCAGCCAGCGCGGCATCTACGTCACCAACTGCCCCGGCAAGAACGCCACCGCAGTGGCAGAGCTGGCCTGGGCGCTCATCCTGGCGCTCGACCGCCGCATCCCCGACAACGTCGCCCAGCTCCGCGCCGGCCAGTGGAACAAAAAGGAGTACAGCAAGGCGCGCGGCCTGTGCGGGCGCACGCTGGGGTTGGTGGGCCTGGGGCGCATCGGCCAGTTAATGATTCCCCGCGCCCGCGCCTTCGGCATGCCGGTGGTGGCCTGGAGCCGTTCGCTCACGCCGGAAAAAGCAGAAGAACTGGGAGTCGAGCGTAAGGCCTCGCCGGAAGAAGTGGCGGCTGCCGCCGATGTCGTCAGCGTGCACGTGGCGCTCAAGCCCGATACCAAGCAACTCTGCGGCCAGAAATTCTTCGCTGCCCTGCGCCCCGGTGCCTACTTCATCAACACCGCTCGCGGCGGGGTGGTGGACGAGAAAGCTTTGGAGAAAGTAATTCAAGAAAAGGGCATTCGCGCCGGCCTGGACGTCTTCGCGCAGGAACCGGCCACCGCCACCGGCGCCTTCGCAGACGGCATCGCCAAGCTGCCCCAAGTGTACGGCACCCACCACATCGGCGCCTCCACCGACCAGGCCCAGGAAGCCATCACCGACGAGACTGTGCGCATCCTGGATACCTACCGCACCAGCGGGCAAGTGCTCAACGCCGTCAACCTCTGCCATCGTTCTCCCGCCACCCACTTGCTGACCGTGCGCCATCGCGACCGCGTGGGCGTGCTGCTGGGGAACGGCATCGGGGGGCTGGAGGAGTCGCAGAAAGCTGTGCGAACGGTAGACTCGCGCGGCGGCATGCGCCTGGATCCTTTCTTCTTCCCGAAGATGCTGCCGAACATGGCGGCGGCCCACATCGCGCTCAACTTCGGCGCGCGCGGCTATAACAACACCGTGATCACGGCCTGCGCCGCGGGGACGCAGGCGATTGGTGACGCGATGGACCTCGTGCGCGCCGGCCGCGTCGACGTCTGCATCACCGGTGGCAGCGAGGCTTCGCTTTGCGAGCTCGGCCTCTGCGGGTTCGCGGTCATTCGCTCTCTCTCGCAGAACAACGATGAGCCACAGAAAGCGAGCCGTCCGTTCGACGCCGAGCGCGACGGCTTCGTCGCCGCTGAGGGCGCGGGCATCATGATCCTCGAGAGCGAGGAGCACGCGAAGTCCCGCAACGCGCCCATCCTGGCGGAAGTCGCGGGATACGGCGCCTGCAACGATGCGTTCCACGTTGTCGCTCCCTCTGCGGACGGTGACGGCGCGATGCGTGCGATGCGCGAGGCGCTGGCAGACGCTCAGGTCGAAACAGCGGAAGTCGATTACATCAACGCTCACGGCACTTCGACGCAGCTCAACGACAAGTCGGAAACGCTGGCGATTAAGACGCTTTTCGGCGAGGACGCCTACCGGGTGCCGATCAGCGCCACCAAGTCGATGGTCGGCCACTCCTTCGGCGCCGCTGGCGCTGTCGAGTCGGTGGCGGCGGTGCAGACGATTGTGAACGGAGTCATCCACCCGACGATCAACCTCGAGCACCCGGATCCGGAGTGCGACCTGGACTACGTACCCGAGGGCGCGCGCGAGGCCGATGTCGACGTCGTGCTCAAGAACAGCTTTGGTTTCGGCGGCCAGAACGCTTGTCTCGTCTTCAAGCGGTACGAAGGGTGACCGCCGTACGGCGATGCGCGTCCTCGTAGTCGGTGGCGCCGGCTACATCGGCTCCGTCACCGTCGACCAGCTCGTCGCCGGCGGCCACGACGTCACAGTCATCGACAGCCTCGTTGGCGGACATACGTCGGCGCTCAACCCCGAGTGCGAGTTCACGCAGGGCGACATCCGGGACGAGGCCGTCCTGGGCCGGCTCTTCGCGGCGCACACGTTCGACGCGGTGATCAACTACGGCGGCTACATCCAGGCCGGCGAGTCAGTCCAGCAGCCGGGCCGTTACTTCGCGAACAACGTCGCCGGGGCCATCGACCTGCTGAACGCGATGGTCACTTACGATGTCAAGCGGTTCGTTTTCAGCTCCAGCGCCGCGGTCTACGGCGAACCGGAGTCCGTGCCGATTTCCGAGGACGCGCCTCTGCGCCCCGTGAACCCGTACGGGGAATCGAAGGTGATGGTCGAGCGCATGCTGCCGTGGTACGAGTCGCGCTTCGGCGTCCGCTCTGTGTCGCTGCGCTACTTCAACGCTGCCGGCGCGACCGAAGAGCGCGGTGAAGACCACCGCCCGGAGACGCACCTGATCCCGAACGTGTTGCAGGTGCCGCTGGGCAAGCGCGAATCGCTCGACCTCTACGGTACCGACTACCCGACCCGCGATGGCACTTGCGTCCGTGACTATATCCACGTCTCGGACCTGGCAGCCGCGCACCTGCTCGCCCTCGACTACTCTGAGAAGGGTAGCGGGGCGTTCAACCTCGCCAACGGCGTCGGCTTCACGAACCGCGAGGTGATCGAGTCGGCCCGGCGCGTGACCGACCATCCGATCCCCGTCAGCGAAGGGCCGCGCCGCCCGGGCGATCCCGCCGAGCTGGTCGCCTCCAACGAGCGGGCGCGCGCCGAACTCGGCTGGGCGATCGAGTTCGATGAGTTGGACGCGATCGTCGGTTCCGCCTGGCGCTGGCACCAGTCGCACCCCGACGGGTACCCGGGCTAGGTGGGCCTACAGACCGTTCCCGAACGAGAACACGTCGCCGATGTTCAGGCACGACGGATCGATCTTCGAGACCGAGAGCCCGGCGTCGTTCCGCAGCACCTTCAGCGAGTCTATCGGGTTCACCGCACCTGAGCAGTCGACGTCACCCCAGATCCGTGCCGTCGCGATTCCGGTACCACCGTCGTCTACTGACGTGCCTAATGCCGGACAGCCGGCTGGTAGGCTGACGTTCAATCCGGCATCGTGGCGCAGTGTCAGCAGCGAATCGATGGGATCGCTCGTATCGCTGCAATTTGCGTCGCCCCAGGCGAAGGTCAGCAGCAAGGGCGTCGGAGTAGGTGACGGTGACGGCGTTGGTGTCGGTGAGGCGGCGGGGGTGGGCGATGGCGTGGTCGTCGTCAGGTCGCAGCCGGAGTAGCCGAACGCCGGGTCGTTGTAAGCGTGGTTGACGCCGCAGGTGTCCCACGGCTGCACGCCGGACTCGCCCTCGCCGCCAATGGAAACCGGGTTGATGCAGTCATACGCCATGACGGAGTGGGGGATGGGGCCGGTGTCGTCCATCCCGCAGTCGTACAGCTGCGTCTCGTCTGCGTTCGTGCTCTCGTGCGCCAGCGAGACGATGTGGCCCATCTCGTGCGAAAGCGTAGCGAGCCGGTCGTTTTCGGTGTCGTAGACGCCGTTGTGGGCGTCGTCGCCGATCCAGACGATGCCGGAGTAGACGTCGCACGGACCGGAGCACGGGATGCCGTTGATGTCGTAGGTCGGAGCTACGCCCAGTACGCCCGGGTCGCCCGGCACCGTGTCCTCGATGTAGACGTTGACGTCGAAGTTCGCGTCCCGCACCTCGTCCGTGTAGTCGAAGCGGACGGTCATCGGCTGGCCGTTCCAGTCGGCCATCGAGCTGGTGAAGGGGCCGTCCCACTTCGCGCCGCAGGCCGCCGCGCTTCCGTCGCAGTTCAGCCAGACGTCGCTCGTGCCCAGGTTCATCCAGGCACCGTAGTCGCCGTTGGGCTGATAGTGCCAGCGCTCCGGGAAGAGCTTCTTCTGTTGGTGACCGGTGTTCGACTCTGCTGGATCCGCCACCGCGGCGAGGCCGATCGTAACGAAGGCCGCGATCACGAGCGCCCCAGCGATTCGCATCCCGGCGCTCATTCGGCCGCCAGCATTTCGATCGCCTCTGCCGGTGTGCGGCCGGCCAGCGCCCGGGAGGCGCCGGTCGTTTCCCAGCCGGCGGGCGCGGTCACCCGGCCGTCTTCGATCGGGAAGCGGGCGAAGGCGGAGGCGCTATACGTATCAGGGCCGTCCTGCCGCGCGACGAAGATGTAGCGCGCGCCGACCGACATCGCTGTGTCGCCTGCCAGAAGGACGCGCACATCGCCGCCGGTCATCACGCCGCCGAACTGTTCGACCTTGACCACAGTGCCGACGGCAGGATCCCCGGTCGAGGCCTCGACGCGGACGAGGAATACGGAGATGGGCAGCGGCTGCTCCCGGCCGCGGCCGATCTGGACATCGCGGCCCTTGCCTGTTCCGATCACCTCGCCGGCGAACGCCGCAATCACCGCCGCCGCGCGCGCCCGGTAGGCATCCTCCCCGGTGAGCAGGGCGAGGCGCGCGAGGGCGGCGGCGACAGGGCACTCGCCCGCCTGTGCGACATCCAGGCCCGATCCTTCCACTCCCGCTTGGCGGCGGCGCACGAGATGAACCGAAGGCGCAAGCGGGGCCAGAGATTCTCCCCGGCGCGGTTGGTGGACATCGCCGGCAACGCCGATCCCCACCACATGACCGCGAGGCCGGTGACTGTGAAGAAGCGCGGCAAGGGCCGGGGCGCGGTTGACCCCAGCCCCAGCGCCAGGGTGATCAACGGGCCGGTGGCGTTAATCGGGCTCACTACGGTCACCGGTGCCCGGGCCAATGCGTGAAACAAAGAGGCAATGGCCAAACCCTGAAAGAGCCCCGCCAGGCCACACAGCGCAACGTATTTAGGCGGCAACCGCCGCAGGGTATGGGCCACGTCCCGGTACGTCAGCATCAATAGTAATACGCCCCCGATGGCAAGGGCAAAAGCCGCCGTCACCAAGGGTGGTGCGATATCACCCAGCACGTGCCTGCTTATGACGTCCCTGCCAGCGAAGGAAGCGGAGGCGCCCAAGGCCAGCAAGTAACCCAGCCTTTTTAAGTTAAGTACGCGGTCCGCCGGTGCGGACCCTGGGGCATTTTCCGTCAGGACAACCAGGATCAGTCCACTAACGACCATGCCCGTACCCATGGCCACTAGCAAATTGGGGCGCTCGCTCAACAGAGTCACGCCAAGTATTAGAGCGAAGACAGGCTGAACTGAAGCCATGGGAGCCGCCCGGGATGCGCCTACCATGGTAATGGCGGAATTGTTCAGCACCCGGGCCAGCGGATATGCCATGGCGCCCATAAGGGCGAACCAACCGAAAGCCACCGGTTTAAGCGCTTTGATATCCGGCAGATTAAGGGCGAATGCCAGACTGCCAACCAGAACAGCGCCGGTGAAAACAGTGAAGAACGTTGCCGTCGGGGCCGACACCCGTTGGGTTGCTACCCTAATCAGCGCGTATCCGCTGGAGAAGCCGAGGGCTGCCATGAAGGCGAAGACGACGGCTAACGCCAAAGGTGATCCACTCCTTAAGGGGCATTTCAGGGCACACCCGTGCGAAGGCGCCGGCTGTTACGGGAGCTATTCGATGAGACCCCAATATACACCCGTTACAGATATAGCGCACCGGACGTGGCGGCGAGCTTCCTTACGCCCACATCAATCCTTTGACCTTCCTGGACCCGGAAGGCAAATTGAACATCTTGCCGCTATTCGTTAACTGTTATGGTGAAGAAGCGGGTGAGGGGCACCCGCC
>JADFTG010000102.1 GCA_022560365.1 Chloroflexota bacterium
GGGCGGGTCCGGCGACGTCCTCTCCGGTACGATAGCCGGCTTCATCGCGCAGGGCGTCGATCCGTTCGGCGCCGCCTGCCTTGGCCTGTACGTCGGCGGCCTCGCCGGTCAGAGGCTTCGCGACGAGATGGGCTCCGCGGGCGCCATCGCCGGCGACCTCCTGCCCCTCATCCCGCTGGCGATGCGCGATCTCCGCGGCGAATCACGCCCCGAGCTGCTTGGCGGGGGCCGTCCGGATCTGCTGCAAATGATGCAGTCGGCGTCCGGCCAGCAGGAGTAGGTCGGGCAGGGTCGCCGCTGCTCAGTAGTACCGGCAGAGGGGCCAGGGCGCCAGTCCGTCGCCGCTCGACTCCAGCATCGGCAGGTACTTCTCGTAATACGCCACCTGGGCGTTCGTCCAGGGGTTGTCCCACCCGTCGAACGCATGGTTGATCTGGAAGAGCCCGTAGTACCCGATCGGGTTCACGGCGTCCGCTCGCAGGCCCGACTCGCAGGCCGCGATGGCGACCATCTTCTCGCATGGCCAGGGGAGCGAGCAGATCGCCTCCACCACCTCTTCCTTCGTCCAGGACTGGCCCGACGACGTCGGTAGTTCCGGCGGCGCGACGACCACCGGTGGCGGGTCGGGCTCCGGCGGTGGCGTGACCGCGACCGGTTCTTCCACCGGTACGGAGATGTCCGGCACCGGTGGCATCACGAACTGCGACTCCGGCAGCGGAATCACCAGCGTGTGGCCGATCACGATGTAGTCGTCGACGGCCGCGCCGTTCATCACGGCGATGTCGAACGGCGAGACGCCGAACCAGTTGGCGAGAGCGATCAGCATATCGCCCGGGCGGATCTCCATGGTGCCCCACGGCTCTGGCTCCGGGGTGGGACCTGGCGTGGCCTCTCTCACCGCTCTGCGCTCGAACTGCTGAAGCGCTAGCGACGGCGGTTCCGGCTGCGCCACAGGCTCCAGGCAGAGGTCGGCTCTCGTCTCGGAGCAGGAGGGTGCAGAGAGGAAGCTGTCGCCGCCGGCGTCTGTTCGTACGGAGCGCTCCTCTCCCGGGGCCAGGCCCTCGATGCCAGGGATCGCCGGGACGGCCACTGCCAGGATGCAGAGGCTGAGGAAGGCTGCGTGCTTCGCTATCAGAGTGGTTCCCCCGCTATCAGTCGCAGAATGGCGTCCTCCCGTGGCCGTGACCGAGAATCCGCGCCCCTTGTCGGGCGAGGTTGGGCGTCCTCAGACTCGGCGTCGAACGTCCGGTTGTTGGCTGTAAAACAGGTCAACAACGTTGATAAGGTTGCCAGCATCCGCCCTCTCGTGCAACTCTCGAACACGTTCTTCCGTCTCCCCTCTCCGGTATCGTTGTCTCCCCTCTCCCGCGCACGGAGAGGGGGCCGGGGGGTGAGGACTTCTCCACGAAGTCGCCGCCACCTGCCCTTTCGCGATCCTTCGCGCCCGCGGGATAATGGGATGCGAATGATCTTATCCAGCCGCCGAGAGTCGGGCGCTTCGCCCGGCACGCTCCCGTGACGTTGGCGCCGATGCCGGCCGCAACGGCGACCGGCAAGCGCTGGCGTCTGCGCGGTCGCTTCCCGGACGACGCACTCAAGGGCGCGCCTCAGCAGCCGCTCGTCCGCCATCTGATGTGGCACCGCGGCGTCCGCACCGTTGCCGAAGCCAAGGCCTTCACGCAGGCGCGCGATCCGGCACACGACGCCCTTCTCCTGCCGGACATCGAGCTGGCGCTCGACCGCATCGTGCGCGCCATCGAGGCCGGCGAGCTGATCGCCGTCTACGGTGACTTCGACGTCGACGGCGTCACCGCCGCCGCCATCCTCATCGAAGCCCTCGGCGAGGCCGGCGCGAAAGTGATTCCTTACATCCCGGACCGCTTCAGCGAGGGTTACGGCGTTAACAGCGCCGCCATCGAATCGCTCCACCAACAGGGCGCGACGCTGATCATCACCGTCGATTGTGGCACCAGCTCCGTCGCCGAGATCGAAGGCGCGCTCGACCTCGGCGTCGACACTATCGTTCTCGACCACCACACTGTGCCGCCCGAGCTACCGCCCGCAGTGGCGCTCGTCAACCCGAAGCGCCCCGGAGCCCAGTATCCGGAGACCGAACTGGCCTCGGGCGGCCTCGCCTTCAAGCTCGTCTCCGCGCTCTGCGATCGCCTCGGCCAGCCTTTCGTCCCCGAGCGTTACCTCGACCTCGTGGCGCTCAGCACCGTCTGCGACATGGTGCCGTTGCGGGGAGAGAACCGCTGGCTCGTCCGCGAGGGCATCCGCGCTCTCGCCCGCACGCGGCGGCCCGGCCTTCAAGCGCTGATGGAAGCAGCCGGCAGCGATCCGGCGCGCGTGGACGCCTCGACCATCGGATTCGTCATCGGCCCGCGACTCAACGCCGCGGGCCGGCTCGACCACGCCCGGCGCGCCCTCGACCTCCTGCTCGAGACCGACCCGGACCGTGCGCGCGAGATGGCTCTCTACCTCTGCGAGCTCAACCGTCAGCGCCAGGCCGCGACCGCCGCCGCCTGCGATCTCGCCCGAGACCTCGTCGCGGCCGAGGAGCCGAATGCGCCGCTGATCTTCGTCGGCCACAAGGACATCCCTTCGGGCATCGTCGGCCTCGTCGCCGCACGTTTGATGGATGACCACTACCGCCCGGCCGTCGTCTACGAAGAGGGCGAGAGCACGAGCCGCGCCAGCTGCCGCAGCATCCCGGAGTTCGACATCACCGCCGCCCTGCGCGCCTGCCCCGACCTCATGGTCCGCTTCGGCGGTCACCGCGCCGCCGCTGGCTTCACCGTCGAGAACGCCAACCTGCCCGCGCTCAAGGAGGCGCTGGTGGCCCGCGCGGCCGAAGAGCTCGCCGGCGTCGAACTCGTCCCCGTGCTCGACATCGACGCGGCGGTGCCGCTCGGCCGCATCGACGGCAAGCTGATCGCTTCGTTCGCCCAGCTGGCTCCGTTCGGCGTGGGCAACCCGGAGCCGGTCTTCCTCAGCCGTGACCTCGAGGTCACCGACGTCCGCACCATGGGCGCCAACGGCGAGCACCTGCGCCTCCGCCTGCGCGACCGGCAGGTCACCTGGTCGGCAGTCGCCTTCGGGGTCGGTGAGCAGGATATTGAGCCGGGCGCGCGCCTTGACGCCGTGTATACTTTCAGCACGGACCGCAGGTCGAACGGGGCGATGGAGCTCCGCCTTCTCGACTTCGCACCGTCGTCCGCAACGGCCTCGTAGCCGAACACCCCTTTCCGCACGGAGGTCCACGATCGTCTACAAGAAGCCCAACACGCTCACGAAAAAGCTCAGCAGCTTCTTCGGCTGGCTCGCCGCCCGCGGGCTCGGGCCGAAGCGCCTGGTGCGCCTGGAACACAAGGGCCGCGTTTCCGGCGGCGTGCGCTCCACCGCCGTCAACTGGACGGAGCTCGGCGGCCAGCGTTACCTCCTCGCCCCACGCGGCGAAACGCAGTGGGTGCGCAACGTCCGTGCCGATGGCGGCCGCGCCGTCCTCCGCCACGGCGGGAAGTCCGAAACCGTCCGGCTGGAGGAGATCCCGGTCGAAGGGCGCGCGGCGATCATCAAGCAGTACGTCGGCGAGAACAAGCTCGTCAAGGGCCAGTTCGGCCTCGATCCGGACGACTCGATCGAGCAGTACAAGGGGATCGCCGCCAACCACCCGACGTTCCGCATCCACGCCCAGTAAGGGCAGCCGGCGAAGCCCCGTCCGCTCGTCCTGAGGCCTGCCGCCGGTCAACCTTTGGCTCGCTTAAGCGTTCTAAACGTGCAATAATCAACTTGACAGGTGTCAAGTCAAAATTTACGCTTGGCTTCAAAGCCAAGCGTAAAGTGAGGGTTACACGAAGCGCGAGGTGCCGGAGCCAGCCGCTATCGGTCAGATGGAGACCGAAGCGGTTTTTGTGCTCTCTAGGAGTTGAAGTGCGATGACGAGAATACCCAAAGCCACAACTAAGAAGGTCTCACGTGGACAGTATGTTGGCCAGCTAAAGAGGCGAATTCGGGTCTTCGAACGCCGATATGAAGTATCTTCTGATGAGATGCGCTGGGCAGTCCGGCGCGGCTTCTATCGTGAGACGGGTGAGATTTCTAAATGGCTACAGGCTCATCAAATCCTAGGCACGCTAACCGTCACGAATGGAATAGGTACGAAGACTACAGGCAGGTCAACGAACGGAAGCTAGCAGAATACGCCTTCATCGAAAAGATTGAACTCGCCTTCGAAGAGATCGCATTCGAAGGCGAGTTGTTTATTGAAATGAACGCTACGCTGGCGCTCCCTCAGAATGTGATTCTCGATGTCACAAAGTTCTTTGAAACCAGGCGGCGTGGCCCAGGCAGGGGGCGGTTGTACGTCAGATGCATTTCTTATCGCTATAATGCGTGGATTCTAGGCAAGCACAACGTTCTACGCTACGACAACAACGACGATTTTGATGACTATCACGGACACTGGTGGGACAAAAACACCGGCGAATTGATAGAGCGCCGCTCCATGTCACGCGACGACTTCCCCCTGTTTTCTGACGTACTAGATGAGCTAGATGAGATCATGGGCTTCACGGATACTGGCTAGGCTTGTCATTCTTCTCGATTCAAACTGACCCACTACCTAGGATTCCCGAACGATGAACGCCAGCACCGGATACACTCACTTCCATGTCGCCCACGGACCACTACGTCGACCTCCCCTCCGGCCTCCGCGCGCACTACCTGAAGTGGCCCGGCCGCGACGACGCTCCGGCCATCGTCCTCAACCACGCCACCGGCTTTCTCGCGCACCAGTGGGCGCCCGTAGCCGAGCGCCTGGCCGGCGACTACACTGCCTGCGCCGCCGATGCTCGTGGCCACGGCGACACGGACAAGCCTCCTCCCGAGGGCGACAACTACCACTGGTCGCGTTTCGCCGAGGACCTGCGCGCGTGGCTCGACGGCCTCGGGTTGAGGGGTGTGCCGTTCGTCGGCCACTCGGCCGGTGCCGCCTCGGGCCTCTACCTCGCCGCTGAGCGGCCTGAGTACTTCACACGCCTGGTCGCCATCGAGCCGATCGTGATGCCCGGCGGCTTTCACCCCGACGAAAGCCACCGCAACGAGATGTCCGAGGGCGCGCGCCGCCGCCGCGCCGTCTTCGACTCCGCCGCCGCCGCCTTCGAGCACTACCGCTCGCGCTCGCTATTCGAGCGTTGGCCGGACGAGGCGCTTCGTCTCTACGTTGAGCACGGCACATTCCAGCGCGAGGACGGCCGCCTTCAGCTCAAGTGCCCCGGCGAGATCGAAGGCGAGATCTTCGCCAACAGCGCCTCGCTCAACATCTGGGAAGTCCTGCCGCGCATCAAGGCGACGGTGCTTGTGATCCGCGGCGAACACACCGAAGATTTCCTCGGCACGGTCGCCGAGTCCGTCGCCGCGCGCCTCCCCAACGGCCGCCTGGAGACCATCCCCGGCGCCGGTCACCTCTCGCCGATGGAGCGCCCAGAAGCCGTCGCCGGCCTGATCCTCGACTTCCTGTCCTAGTCTCGTCCGCTCGTCCTGAGGCTCTCGAAGGATGAGCGGGGCACTGTCAACGGATCGATCACCGAATGACCGGA
>JADFTG010000103.1 GCA_022560365.1 Chloroflexota bacterium
TAGCGGGGCCTGGCGCCCGCGCTACAGCGGCTACCTGACGATCGCTGCCATCTTCGGTTCGTTCCTGCTCTCGCTCTGGGCCCTCGACTCGGTCGCTGACTCAGACGGTGCGCGGATCGGCTTCGGCTCGTACGAATGGCTCACTATCGGTGACCTCCAGGTGAACATCGGAATCACCCTGGACGGCCTCACTGGCGTCATGCTCGTCGTCGTCACCGGCGTCTCGCTCCTCGTGCAGATCTACTCACAGGAGTACATGCGCGGCGACGAGGGCTACAACCGCTACTTCGCCTTCATGTCCCTCTTCACGACCTCGATGCTGGGCCTCGTGCTCGCCTCAAGCGTGCTCCAGCTGTTCGTGTTCTGGGAGCTCGTCGGGCTCTGCTCGTACCTGCTGATCGGCTTCTGGTTCCAGAAGGACTCCGCGCGCCGGGCAGCCACGAAAGCGTTCATGGTCACCCGCATCGGCGACCTCGGCTTCATGATCGCGCTCCTCATCATCTTCACGGAGACCGGCTCGCTTGAGATCGACGACATCCACCAGGCGGCGATCGCTGGCGCCATCGGCTCGACGGCCCTCACGTTCTTCGCCCTCGGCCTCTTCGCCGGCGCGGCCGGCAAGTCGGCGCAGTTCCCGCTGCACACCTGGCTCCCCGACGCCATGGAAGGCCCGACGCCTGTCTCCGCGCTGATCCACGCCGCGACGATGGTCGCCGCCGGCGTCTATCTCGTCGCCCGCTTCTACCCCGTCTTCGCTGTGTCCGAAGATGCGCTCCTGACGATCGCCATCATCGGCTCGATCACGACGATCATGGCGGCGCTGCTGGGCATCGTCGCCACCGACATCAAGCGCGTCATGGCCTACTCAACGATCAGCCAGCTCGGCTACATGATGATGGGCCTGGGCGTCGGCGGCATGGTCGCCGCGATCTTCCACCTGTTCACGCACGCCTTCTTCAAGGCGCTGCTCTTCCTCGGCGCCGGCTCCGTCAACCACGCCACGGGCACGTTCGACATGCGCCTCATGGGTGGCCTGCGCAAGTACATGCCGATCACGTACGGGACGATGATCGTCGCCTGCCTGGCGCTTATCGGCGTCTTCCCGTTCGCCGGCTTCTGGTCCAAAGACGAAATCCTCGCCGACGCCTGGGCGGACCGGCCCTGGGTCTTCGTCGTGGCGATGGCCGGCGTCTACCTCACGGCGCTATACGTCGGTCGCATGATGATCATGACCTTCTGGGGCGAATACCGCGGCGGCGTCCAGGCCGAGGACGAAGAGCACGCCGGCGACGCTCACGCCGGCGGACACCACGACGCGCCGCACGAATCGCCGGCCCTGATGACGTTGCCGCTCATCGTCCTCGCCGTCTTCGCCTTCGGGGCTGGATTCCTCAACGCCCCGGGCGTCGACTGGCTCGGCAACATCATCGAAGGCTGGCTCCCGCACGAAACGGAAGCGCTCCTCACCCACACGGACTTCAAGCTCTGGATCGCCGCCACCTCCGTGGCGATCGGCCTCGCTGGCCTCTGGACCGCCTGGGCCATCTACCAGGTGAAGCTGCTCGACCCCGCGCGCGTTCGTTCGTTGCTCCAGCCGCTGCCGCAGCTGCTCGAGAACCGCTACTACCTCGACTACCTCTACGAGACGCTTTTCGTCAAGGAGCTGGTGCTGGGCAGCGCGCGCTGGGGTCTCGCGCTCTGGGACCAGTACGTGATTGACGGTGCCGTCAACGGCCTGGCGTCCGCCACCGGCTGGAGCGCGCAGCAACTCAGGCTCGCGCAGACGGGGCAGGTGCAACTTTACGGTGGCGTCATGTTCCTCGGCACGATCGCTGCCGTCGTCGGCATCCTGGTGGTGAACCCGTGAGGCCGGCCCGATGCTGACGTTCGCGATCTTCTTCCCGCTCGTCGGCGCGGTCCTCATCGCGACGCTGCCGAAGGACCAGGAGCGCTCGGCCAAGCACATCGCCGCCGTCACGACAGCGATCGTGCTGGGCGTCGTCGCCTATCTCTTCATCGACTACGACCGCGGCGCCGGCGGCTACCAGTTCATCGACAGCACGACCTGGCTCGATTCCAGCATCTCGGACTTCGATCTCAACTACACGGTCGGCCTCGATGGCCTCTCGCTGCCACTCGTCCTGCTCACTGCCTTCCTCGGCCTCATCTCCGCCCTGATCTCCTGGCGCATCGAGCTGCGCCCGAAGGAGTACTTCGCCTGGCTCCTCATCCTCGAGACGAGCCTGCTCGGCGTCTTCAGCTCGCTCGACCTCGTCCTCTTCTTCCTCTTCTGGGAGGTCGAGTTGATCCCGATGTACTTCCTGATCTCGATCTGGGGCAGCGGCAACCGCATCTACTCCGCGTGGAAGTACGTCCTCTATACGTTCCTGGGGTCGGCGTTCATGATCGTCGGCATCCTCACGCTCGGCTTCACGGCCGGCACCTTCGACATCCGCGAGCTGGCCGAGTTCGGCTCGTTCGACGGCGCGATCATCCCCGCGTGGTCGATCTTCACGCTGCTCAGCATCGCCTTCCTCGTCAAGATGCCGATCGTGCCCTTCCATACGTGGCTGCCCGACGCCCATACGGACGCGCCGACCGCCGTCAGTGTCATGCTCGCCGGCGTCCTCCTGAAGATGGGCGGCTACGGCATCCTTCGCATGTCGTTCAACATCATGCCGGAGCAGGCCGCCGATGCGAACCTGATCTTCGCCATCATCGCCGCCATCAGCATCCTCTATGGCGCGATGATGACGCTGGTCCAGACCGACCTCAAGCGCCTCATCGCCTACTCATCGGTGAGCCATATGGGCTACGTGCTCCTCGGCGCGTCTTCCATCGGCCTCGTCGGCCTCACCGGCGCGGCGACGCAGATGGTCACCCACGGCCTGATCACCGGCATGCTCTTCGCCCTCGTCGGCATGGTCTACGACCGCGCCCACACGCGCGAGATCGGCGAGCTGCGCGGCCTCGCCACCCGCATGCCGTTCATCACGGCGATGATGCTCGTCGCCGGTCTCGCCTCGCTCGGTTTGCCTGCGCTGGCCGGCTTCGTCGCCGAGGTCACGGTTTTCCTCGGCACCTTCGAAAAACACGAGGCGCTCGCGATCGTCGGCGTCATCGGCGTCGCCTTCGCCGCCGGATACATCCTCTGGATGATCCAGCGCGTCTTCTGGGGCGAGCCCGACCCGAAGTGGGCTGAGCTGACCGACGCCACGGAGTGGTGGGAACGCGGCCCGCTCATCGCCCTTACCGTTGCCATCGTCGCCATCGGCGTCTATCCCGCCTGGGTGATGGACCTCCTGCGTGACGGTGTCGCGCCCATCGCGGAGAGGCTGTCCTGATGGCCGACCTGAACCTTCTCGGGCCGCAGCTCGCGCTCCTGATCGGCGCCGGCCTGATCATCATCGTCGACGTCCTCTTGCCCATCGCCGGCCGCGAGGCTTACCTGCGGCGTCGCCCGCTACTGTCGGGCCTTGCGGTCCTCGCCGCCGCTGGCTCGGCCGGCTGGTCGCTGGCGCTGGTCCTGGCGGACGAGCGCGGCGAGGCCTTCGACGGCATGATTACAGTGGACGACTTCACGCTCTTCTTCAACTTCCTCTTCGCCGGCGTCGCCGGCGTCATCGTCCTCGCCTCGGTCGACTTTCTCGATCGCCATCGCTTCCAGGGCGAGTACCTGGCGCTGATTCTCATCTCGGCCGCCGGGATGAGCCTGATGGCTGCCGGCACCGACCTGATCATGATCTTCGTCGCGCTGGAGCTGCAGGCGATCGCGCTCTTCGCCCTCGTCGGCATCAGCAAGAGCGTGTCCGGCAGCGAGGCCACGCTCAAGTTCCTGCTCCTGAGCGCCGTCAGCACAGCCATCACGCTCTACGGCATGGCCTACCTCTTCGGCCTCTCCGGCGAGACCAGCCTCGACGGCATCGCCAGCTACGTCGCGAATACGGACGAAAACCGCTCGGCGCTCGTCCTCGCCGCCGTCTTCCTCACCGCGGGTCTCGGCTTCAAGATGGCCGTCGTGCCCTTCCAGATGTGGGTGCCCGACGTCTACGAGGGTGCGCCGACCCCGATCACCGCCTTCCTGTCGGTCGCCAGCAAGGCCGCCGGGTTCGCCGTCGTCATGCGCATCTTCCTCGTCGCGCTGGGCGAAGGCATCGTCACGACCGAATGGGCGTACCTCTTCGCCGCCATCGCCGCCGTCTCGATGACCGTCGGCAACGTGCTGGCGCTCGTGCAGGGGAACATCAAGCGCATGCTCGGGTACAGCTCGATCGCGCAGGCGGGCACGATCCTGATCGGCCTCGCCGCCGTCGCCGCCGAGGACCCGCAGCTGCTCCTCGGCACTAGCTCCGTCGTCTTCTTCCTCGGCGCCTACGCCTTCACCAACCTCGGCGCCTTCATCGCCATCATCGCTATCTCGCACAAGATCGGCTCCGACCAGATCGACGACTACGCGGGCGTCGCCAAACGCTCGCCGCTCCTGGCGCTCGGCCTCGCCGCCTGCCTCTTCTCGCTCACCGGCTTTCCGCCGACGGCGGGCTTCATCGCCAAGATCTACGTCTTCAACGCTGCCGTGCAGGCCGACCTCGTCTGGCTCGCGATCATCGGTGTGCTCAACGCCGTCATTGCGGCCTACTACTACCTGCGCGTCGTGCTCATCATGTTCGCGCGCGACCCCGAGACGGACGAAGCGTTCCTGCCCAGCCCCTATCTGGGAGCGGCCCTTGCTGCCGCCGTCATCGGCCTCTTCGCAATCGGCATCTACCCGACGCCGCTCATCGAGGCCTCCGAGTCCGCAGCGCGCGTCTTCGGCTAGACTGGCCCCGTGGCCACTCACGACGTGCTCGTCTCGATCGAGCCTGACTTCGCTCGCCGCGTTCAGGCGGACTGGCTCACGGGCATCGCCCGT
The DNA here is from genome assembly GCA_022560365.1 of Chloroflexota bacterium. Lineage (GTDB taxonomy): Bacteria > Chloroflexota > Dehalococcoidia > SM23-28-2 > RBG-16-64-32 > CF-162. The sequence continues at coordinate 4,910 of JADFTG010000103.1, forward strand.
GTCACGCTTGAGCACGAAGAAGTCGGCGACTGCCAGCTCAGCGTCGCCGTCACGACCGACGCCGAGATCCACGCCCTCAACCGCCAGTACGCCGGTGAGGACAAGCCGACGGACGTCCTCTCCTTCTCGCAGGAAGAGGGCGAGTCGTTCGTGGCGCCCCCGGACGAACCACGCCATCTCGGCGACGTCATCATCTCGCTCGAAACGGCCGAGCGGCAGGCGTCGGAGGCCGGTCACGACCTCGACGCCGAGATGGCGCACCTGCTGGCGCACGGCGTCCTCCACCTCCTCGGCTACGATCACACCGAAGCGGACGAGGAGCGCGAGATGCGCGAACATGAGCGCTCTGTCCTCGCGAAGGCCGGTATCGAGGCGCACTGACCACTAACCACTGTCCGCCACCCGCTCTATAATGGCCCCGTGACCGAACTTCCACTCACCGCCCCGGCCGAACCGGCGTCCCCGCACTCCGGCGAAGTCCTCTACCGCAAGTGGCGCCCTCAGTCCTTCGCCGAGGTGCACGGCCACGACGCGATCACGCGCACGCTGCGCAACGCTGTCGCCTCCGGCCGCCTCGCCCACGCTTACCTCTTCTGCGGGCCGCGCGGCACCGGCAAGACGACGCTCGGGCGGTTGCTCGCCAAGGCGGCGA
>JADFTG010000104.1 GCA_022560365.1 Chloroflexota bacterium
TATTCATTGAACCACCGGCTGGCAATCGGCACAAAGCGTGCCTTGGCTTAAGGCAGCCTATCCAAGTGATGTGTAGCAGTCCGAAGTGAACCGCGGCACACAGACGCAAAGAAATACCAGATCGTCGCCGCCGGAATTCGTGATCTGCTGCGCGGCACCTGCAGGAATCATCACGGTGTCGCCGGGGCTCAGCCGGAGTGGCGGGTCGTCGCCCAGTCGCATCTCGCCGTGGCCGGACTCGACGACGTACCACTCGATGACCGATAGATTGTGCAATTGTGTAGTAACTCCGGGCTCGACACGGCACCGGGCGACCGACACCTCGGGCGTCCCGGGGTCGTTGATGAGCTCCGTGATAAAACAGCGCTCGCCTGTCCGGACTTCGATCGTGCTCGCGGGTTTCGATTTGTCGGCCATCAGTGGAAAATACTCCACTCAGGCCCGCGGAGCACCTAACGAAATGAATACTTCTTCCTGCCATGCCGTGCACGAGTTGTTCGACCTCACGGGGCACACCGCGCTCGTGACCGGTGCGAGCGGCAATATCGGTCAGGCAATCGCACGCCGTTGGAATGCCTTGGGACTCCCAATGACGTCGCCGACGCGGTATTGTTCCTGCTGAGCCCCGCGGCCCGATGGATCAGCGGCGCCAACCTCATCGTCGACGGCGGTGACTACGGTTGGCCCTACGGCGAGGACGGCTGCGACCCTCTCTCTGATGGGCTGCTTCCGGCCGCGGACCTAGGACTCCACACAGCATCCACTGGCATCGTCAGCTACGACGCCCAGCAGTTCCCGCCTGTCTACCGCGCCAACCTCTTCATCACGCTATGGGGCAGCTTCTTCACCGAACCCGAGTTGCCGCCCCAGCTCCTGCGCGCCACTATCGTCGACTCGGGGGGTGGCCCGCACGCTACGGTCGAGACGTTCGCCGAAGGCTTCGCCCACCCAATCGACATCGTCGTTGACCGCGATGGAACGCTGCTCGTGCTCGACTACGGCGAGGGCGGCGTTGACGATAACGGGACGCTCTATCGCATCGTCTACACGGGCTAAGCTGGTCGGCGATTGGCGTGCGGCCATGGCCGGTTGTCTCAGCGCCTGAACCCACTCCCCGACTCCAGCGTCCCCCTAGGGCTCAGCGAAGCACGTGAACCGGCCTGGAAACGGCCTCCTGGTGCAACGAAGCCGCGGAATCCGCATCTAGTAAGGACAGTAGGGCCGAACCCCACGCCAGGGACGGCGAAATCGCGGTTCGCCCAGGAGGCATTACATGGCTAACAACGGTACCGGCAAATCAGCCAGGTTAGTGGCCATCGCAGCCGTCATCGGCGTCTGCATCGTGGCCGCTCTCTTCGCCGCCTCAGTGTGGCAGGACAACACCAAGCAGTCGAAGATCGACGAAGCGCAGTCAAGCCTTCTCACCGCGTCCCTGATCGGGGACGCGCTGTCTGACGGCGCCGCCTCTGGCGCTCTTCTCAACGAGTACGTCATTTCCGGCGACGAGGCGCTGATTCCCCAGATCCAGGCAAGCACGGCCACAGCCGTGCAGAACCTCTCCGCCGCCATCGCCGAAGCGGGCTCTGACGAGGGCAACTTCCTCGCTCAGGGATCCACCGCTGTCGAGGCGCTCGCCGGGGTCATCGCCTTGCGACAGGTCGGCGACGTACAGGCCGCCGCCGCGGCGCTCGAGGAACTCTCGCCGGGCTTCAACGCCTTGCTTGCCAGTCTAGACGAGTTCGCGGACTCTGAGCGCGCAGCCGCCGCCGCTGCGACGAGCAGCGCCGAAGATGCGAACACGGCGGCCTCGTGGCTGGCGATCAGCGCCGGCGCACTGGCCGCCTTCATGGCTCTGGTCGTTGTTGTCGTCGTCATTAACAGCCTGCGCCGTCGCAGTACCGTCGGCGCGCCGTCCACCGGCTAGCTAAACCGCGTCCCTCAGTCGCGGCTCTCGACGAGCCGCGACTGAGGGACGCAACCAGTGAGAAGCCGACGGGACAGAAGAGGATTATTGGAACGATGTCGAGCGTGCGATCCGCCGAACTGAATGAGACAAGCGGGCCAGATGGCCTGCTGGATCGCCTGTGGGTCAATACGCCCTTAAGCTCGGTCAAAGGTCGCATCGTCATCGGCTACGGCTTCGTGACGCTCCTGCTCATTGGCGTGATCATCGTGGCTGCCTGGCAGGCTCAAGTACAACAGTCCGCCCTCGCCGAGCTTGAGGATCACTCCAAGACAGCATCGCTGCTTCAGACCGCGGAGGCCAACGCGGCCATATCGGGCCTCCTCTTGCAGCGCTACGTGATCTCCGGCGAAGAGATCTACGTCGTGGAGATCCAGGAACACGCAGACGCCGCTCAGGCGAGCATGAACGAGGCGCTCATTCAAGACACCATCGCGGGGCTCGACGAGGTTTATGCGGCCGGTACGCTTCTGGTACAGGACGCCGCACGCGTGTCTCAACTGAGACAGACCGGCCACATCGCCGAGGCGGAGGCCGTGATGGAACAGATAGTTCCCTTGTTCCGTGAGTACCGCCTCAAGCTCGAGGCCCTGGCAGCCGAAGAGCTGGATCACGTCGCCACCCTTAGCGAGCAGGCGAACGCGAAAGGACAGCTTACCCTCGTGCTGTTGATTGTCTCGGGGGTAATTGGCGTCGGGCTGGTCGTCGTTGGAGGGTTCCTGCTTGCGCGCTCCATCATCAAGCCACTGGTCGCTCTCGAGGACACGGCCCGGCGCGCGTCGGCCGGTGATCTATCGGCGCGAGCACCCACCTCCGGGCCGGTCGAACTCGCGCATCTCGGCCTCGTGCTCAACAACATGATGGACGCCGTCGAGCAGAACACCGAGAAGTTGCGCGACGCCAACGAAGAGCTTCAGGAGAGGCACCACCAGCTCACCGATGCCCGGAGCCTGGCCTCTACGGATCCCCTCACCGGCCTGGGGAACCACCGTGCCTTCCACAAGCAACTGCAAGAGCAGGTCGAAGCCGCGCGCGAGTCCGGCTCCAGCCTGGGCGTGATCATCCTCGACCTCGACGGCTTCAAAGAAGTCAACGACACGCGGGGTCACCAGGCCGGCGATGAAGTACTGCGCAACGTGGCGAAGGCGCTGGAAGAAGTCGCCGGGGAGCGGAACTGCTACCGCTACGGTGGCGACGAGCTGGCCATCCTTGTGCCGGGAACCGATCGCTCTATGGCCACGGAGCTCGCCAGGAGCGTCAGAGCCGCCGTAGCAGACTTGTCCGTCGACGGCCTCCCCGAGGTCACGGCGAGCGTTGGCGTCGCGCTCTTCCCGGAATCCGGCCCGACCGCGAAGGAAATCGTCTACCGGGCCGACATGGCGATGTATAACGCCAAGGCCACCGGTAAGAATCGCGTTAACGTCTGGGGTAGCTCCTTGGCCGAGCATCTCGATGGCGTCGCCCCCAGCAGCGACGACAATGGCCGCCGTCACGCCGACGTCGTCGCTGCCTTGACCAGCGCCCTCCGCGCCAAGGATCCTCAGACGAAAGATCACGTTGAGCGCTGCTCCTGGTACACCGGCGAACTCGCCGCCGAGCTTGGCCTGTCTGAAACTGAGGTCTCCGTCCTGCGCGTCGCCTCACTCCTTCACGACATCGGCAAGATCGTTGTCCCGGACGACATCCTGCTCAAGCCCGGGCCGCTGACCACAGCGGAAATGAAGAGGATGAAGCGCCATCCCGAGGACGGCGCGAACACCCTCTCTAACGTGCCCACCGCAGGCGACGCGGTACCCGTCATCCTTCACCACCACGAGCGCTTCGACGGCACCGGATACCCGCACGGCCTCAGCGGCGAAGACATCCCGATCGGCGCCCGAATCCTCCTCGTCGCCGACGCCTTCGACGCAATGACCGAGGACCGTCCCTACCGCAAGGCGATGCCGGTGGCGGATGCGGTCGCAGAACTCAAGCGCTTCAGCGGCACGCAGTTCGACCCAACCGTGGTCGACGCTTTCCTCGTCGTACTCGAACGTACCGGACGCTATCCGGCGAAAGCGGCAGACGGCGATGCGGCGACCGAACCATCTCCCGCCACAACCTCGGCTGCCACCCACACCGGCCGCTAAGACGGCGCTGGGCCATCGGCGCGATCAACGGGGGATAGCACTGGTTCGGCGCTCAAGCCGCTGGCGTTCCCCAGCCGCCGCCGCCGGGCGTCTCCATGATCACGACGTCACCCGCCTCCAGCTGCACCGACTCCTTCGACCCCAGGCTGCGTTCTCCGGCCTCGCTGACGAGGCGGTCTCGTCCTGGCTGTCCCGCCTGGCCACCCCGGGCGCCCCACGGGCCGGCGACGCGACGGTCTCCCAGCAGTGACACGGTGCAGGGCACGAGCGCTTGCCACGATCGTCTCGTGCCCGAACCACCCGCGTGCGCACCGCCGCCGCCGCTCCCTTCGCGGACGGCGTATTCCAGGACGCGAAGGGGGTATGACATCTCCAGCACCTCGACAGGCGTGTTGAGAGTGTTAGTCATGTGCGCGTGCATCGCGTCGGCGCCCTTGCCTCGTTTGCTGCCGCCGCCGCCACCACCGACCGTCTCGTAGTAGCTGAACGGCCTCCCCCTTTGGCTGTCCCATCCGCCGAACGTGATGTTGTTCATGCTCCCGTTGCTCGCCGCTGGCATCTCGTCGGGAAGAGCCTCTCCCAGCGCCCCGATCAGCGCATCGACGATGCGCTGCGCCGTCTCGATGCTCCCCGCCACCGCGTGCGGCGCCGCGGCGTTCACGACGGACCGCTCCGGCAGTATAATCGCCACCGGTCGCGCCGATCCCTCATTGGCCGGGACCTCGCGTGGGAGCAGGCAGCGGACAACGTAGTGCACCGCGGAGGTGGTGACAGCGGCGGTAGCGTTAAGCGACCCCTGGACGAGAGGCGAGGAGCCCGCGAAGTCCACCGTCAGCTCATCGCCCCGCACCGAAACCCGGACCGAGATGCCGATCTGCTGCGTCCCGAACCCGTCGTCGTCCATGTAGTCCGTGAACTCATAGGCGCCATCGGGGATGCGCGCGATCGCCAGGCGCGTCATGCGCTCCGTGTAGTCCATCAGCTCGGACATCTTCTGCCAGCAGGTCTCGAGGCCAAAGCGCGCCACCTGTTCCTGCAGACGCTCCTCCCCGATCGCATGGGCCGCCGCCTGCGCGCGCAGGTCTCCCCAGCGCTCCTCCGGCGTCCGAACGTTCGCCAGGATCAGCCGGCGGACGTCTTCAACGAGATCGCCGCCGTCGTACAGACGCACCGGCGGGATGATCAAGCCCTCTTGATGAAGCTCACGGGCCGCGCCCATCGATCCCGGCGTCGAGCCGCCAATGTCCGCTTGATGCCCGCGTGACACCGTGAAAAACGCCGGCTCCTCACCGCTATCGACAAACACCGGCGCCACCATCGTCACGTCTGGCAGGTGAGTCCCGCTGAGGTACGGATCGTTGAGGATGATCACGTCGCCCCGCTTGAACGGCCCCAACCCCATCACGTTCCTCACGGCGGCCGGCATCGAGCCCAGGTGCAGCGGGAT
>JADFTG010000105.1 GCA_022560365.1 Chloroflexota bacterium
GATCAGCTCCTGGAGCAGCCGCGCGGCCTTCGCGCCCTGCCCGTCGACGACGGCATCGGCCAGAAAGTAGCCCTTCTGGTCGTTCGCGCGGCTCACCAGTTCTCGAACGTCGGCCTCGCGCACGGTCTCGCCGTTGGCGAAGGCGCAGAGCTTGTCGAGCTCCGAGGCGAGCATCCACGTGTCCGGGCCGATCAGTCCGGCGAGGAGCCGCGCGGCCGGCGCATCGATCTTGAGGCCGATCTTCTTGGCGTGCGCGCTCACCCAGCCGGGCAGGTCGCGCTCCGACGGCATCGAAAACTGCTTCACCGCCCCCAGCGGGCCGAGCTTCACGAGGAGCGCGTTCTTCGCCGTCACTGCGCCGTCAATCAGTACGAGCACGGAGCTCGGCGGCAGGTTCGGAACGTAGTCGACGAGCGGCTCCCAGCGGCCAGCGTCGGGCGGCGGCTCATCATCGTCGTCGTCGTCGCGGCGGCCGCGCCGGGCCGCCTGTGAGAGTAGCCCCTCGATGAGGATGAGACGGTGCTCACCGAGGAACGGCACGGTGTCGCAGGCGGCGATCACTTCTTGCGGCGATGAGCGCGCGGCGTCGAGGTACGTCGTGTTGGTGGCTAGCGAGCCGTCGCTGTCGAGACTTTCCTTCAGCCGCTCAAGCGCGTCCCTGCGGGCGAGAAGCTCCGAGCCGTAGAAGATGTAGAGCACGCGGTCAGGTTAGCACGCGGCGATGTCCACGATCAGGCTGAAGCCTGACCTTCTGTGGGAACGCCTGCGGCGGCAGGCGCCCGAAGCGTCCGGTAGATGCGCAGGATGCCGAACTCGTAGCGGCCTTCCAGCAGCTCGTGGACGCCGGTCAGGTTCGTCCAGCCGAGCTTCTCGAAGGCGGCGGCGACCGCCGGCTCGTCGTCCGCGGCGACCAGGCGGCGAAGGTCCACGTCCTCACCCAGCTCAGCCGCGCGGCCGAGGTGGCCCATGACGGTGCTCGCCTTCAGGTCGCGCTCGCGGGCGATCTCCTGCGGCGATTGTCCATCGCGGAAACGGCGGAGGGTCTCCCACTCCGAGCCACCTAGCGCCTTCTTGGGAGCGGCAACGGGCGCGCCGGAGAACTGCCGCCGCTCGTTCCCGGCCAGGTGCTCCGTGATCTCGGCCATGAAGAGCGCTCCGTATTCAGCGAGCTTCGCCGGGCCGACGCCGCTGACGCGGGTGAAGGCGTCGGGCGTCTCGGGGTACTCTCGGGCCATCTGGCGCAGTGCCGCGTCGCTGAAAACGACGAATGCCGGTACGGTTCGTTCGTCCGCGAGGTGCTTGCGAAGCGCCTTGAGGCGGTCGAACAGTGGCACGTCGCACTGGCCGTCGTCCGGCTGCGGCCGCTCCTGCAGCGGCGCGAGCATCGCCGTGCCCTCGCCGACGATGAGCTGCCGCCCGGCAGGAGTCACGTGGAGCACGGGACGCTGATCGCGCGTGCGCTCCAGGTAGCCCTCGGCGATCAGGCGCCGGGCGATCTCCGTCCACTCCTTGCGGCTGCGAGAGCGGCCGCCGCCGTAGGCCGTGAGGCGGTCGTGGCCCCAGCGCAGCACCTTCTCCGACTCGCTGTGCGTGAGGACGTCGGCGATGTGGCCAGCGCCGACGCTGAACCCGCTGGCGCGCTGCACCTGCAAGAGGCAGGCGAGGAAGCGGCGCGCCTCCAGCGTAAAGTCCTCCTTCGGGGCCGCCTCGGTCGTGCAGTTGTCACAGAGGCCGCAGTTGTCGCCCGGGAACTCCTCTCCGAAGTAGGCGAGGAGCTCCTTGCGGCGACAGGATTCGGACTCCGCGAAGGCGACGAGACGTTCGAGCTGCTCCCGTGCGATCTCTCGCCCACGGGCGTCGGTCTTCTCGTCGATGAAGCGCTCCTGGCGAGTCTGGTCGCCGCGACCGAAGAGCAGGAGGCAGTCAGCCGGGGCGCCGTCGCGACCGGCGCGGCCCGTCTCCTGGTAATAGCTCTCGATGTTCTTGGGCAGGTCGTGGTGGACGACGAAGCGGATGTTCGGCTTGTCGACGCCCATGCCAAAGGCGATCGTGGCGCAGATGACACGCACGTCATCGCGCAGGAAGCGCTCCTGGTGGTCCGCCCGCACCTCGGACTCGAGGCCCGCGTGGTACGGCAGAGCCGATACACCGTCGGCGCTCAGGCGCGAGGCCAGCGTCTCGGTGGAGCGGCGCGTACTGCAGTAGACGATTCCGGCCTCGCCGTCGCGCTCGCGGAGGAACGCCAGAAGGCGAGCGTAAGGCTCGTGCTTCGGTTCGATGTAGTACTTCAGGTTCGGGCGGTTGAAGCTGGCGACGTAGACGCCCGGGTCGCGCAGGCCGAGCTGGGCGATGATATCGGCGCGCACTCGATCCGTCGCCGTCGCCGTCAGCGCCATGAGCGTCGTCCCGGGAAAGCGCAGGCGCAGCTCCCGGAGCTCACGATAGTCGGGGCGGAAGTCGTGGCCCCACTCGCTGATGCAGTGCGCCTCGTCGATCGCGAACATGGTGACGTTCCAGCGTTCGAGGCGCCCGAGGAAGCCCGGCTGCATCAGCCGCTCGGGAGCGACGTAGAGCAGGCGGAAGTCGCCGCGGTCGAGGCCGCCGATCACCTCCTGCAAGCGGGCCGGCGCAAGCGTCGAGTTGATGAGCGCGGCAGGAATCCCGCGCCCGCGCAGGAAGTCGACCTGGTCCTTCATCAGCGCGATCAGAGGCGAGACGACGACGGTAAGGCCGGGCCGCACGAGCGCCGGCAGCTGGTAGCAGAGCGACTTGCCGCCGCCGGTCGGCATCAGCGCCAGCACGTCGCGGCCGGCCAGGCAGTCGCCGATGATCTGCTCCTGGAGCGGCCGGAAGGAGCCGAACCCGAAGTAGCGCTTGAGCGCCGCGTTCAGGTCCGGCGCCTCGCCGACGGGCGCGGCGTCGCGGGCCGCGCCCTCTGGGGGTGCTTCGGCAGAGTCCGTGACGTCGTACCGCACGACCCGCAGGATGGCGCACTCGGGGACGCCCCGCAACAGGTAAATGTCATCGGTATGTGGATGGAGGGCTGTCAACTGATGGAGGCTGTCACGGCTGGCAACGGATTTGTCGAACGGATAAACGGATGCGTTGAAGCAGATGCGGCGCTTCATCCGTTTATCCGTTCGGTATCCGTTGCCGGATAGGCCCTCGTTGACACGCCGCGTTCGGCGCGATACGTTGCTCGACGCTATGGCCGCAATCGAGGAGATCTTCCCGCACATCTACGCCGTTCCGCTGGGCTACGTGAACGCCTTCATGCTGGCGGAAGAGAACGGCCTGACGCTGATCGACGCCGGCCTGCGCGGCAGCGAGCGCAGGCTCTGGAAGGCGATCGCCAGGATCAAGCGCAAGCCGTCCGACATCCGCCACGTCCTCGTGACGCACCATCACGCGGACCACGTCGGCAGCCTGGCGGCGGTCAAGAAGGCTAGCGGCGCTGAGGCCTACGTTCATCCGCTCGACGCCCCGGTCGTCGCCGGTGAGAAGCCGCGACCGGCAGCCAACCGCGCCAGCATCACCGGGCGCCTGTTGGGCCGGATGATCCTGCGCCTGCCAGCGAACAAGCCTGAGCCGGTGCCGGCCGACCACGAGATCAACGACGGCGACGAGCTGCCGATAGGCGGCGGCGTGCGCGTGATCCACACTCCGGGGCACACGGCCGGGCACGTCTCGTTCTTCGTCGAACGACACGGCGGCGTCCTCTTCGCGGGCGACGCAGCCGCGAACATGCTCGGGCGTTTCGGCAAGCCGCTCCTGATGTTCACGGAGGATATGGGCAAGGTGAAGGAGAGCATGAGGAAGCTGGCGGAGCTGGAGTTCGACACCGCTTGCTTCGGCCATGGCAAGGTTCTCAGGGGCAAAGCGAACGTTGCGTTCAGACGCTACGTCGAAAAGATGGCAGAATAGGCGACAAGGAGGTGCCCGAGTGATTCGTGTTTCAATACTCTACCCGGCCGGCGGGAAGTTCGACCAGGACTACTACATCAACACCCACATGAAGATGGTCGCGGACCGCGTCGGCGATGCGCTCATCCGCTTCGAGGTGGACAAGGGGTTGTCCGGCGCCGCGCCCGGCTCGCCCGCGCCGTACATGGCGGTCGGTCACCTGTACTTCAACTCAGTTGAGGAGTTCGCGCAGGCGTTCGGGCAGCACGCGGGCGAGATCATGGCCGACGTTCCGAACTTCACGGACGCCCAGGGGCAGATCCAAATCAGCGAGATCGTCGCCGGCTAGCCCGGCGACCAGCGCTCGCTCAGAGGCCAGCCTTCAAGAGCCTGTCGACAGTAAACTCGAAGTAGGTCACCGCCTCCGAGAAGACGAACTTATCGCGGTCCCAGACGATCTCCGGCTGGCCGTCGTGGTTGACGACGAGGTGTGCGCCGAGACGCGGGAAGAACACCACGTTCATGAACTGCTGCTGGCCCTGCAGCATCTCCGGCTTACGCTGCAGGAGCTCGACGTAGGCCGCCGACGATATCTCGACGACCCTCTTGTAGTCGCCCGCCTTCAGCGCCGCCTGCGCGTCCGCGAGCGATCCGCGCAACGCCTCGTCCTGGATGCGGTCGACTTTACCGGGCATCGTTCAGGCTCCGCTCATGGTGAGGCTCTCGAACCATCTGTGCTTCGCAGCGTGGTTGCTCCGCGTGTCCTTCGAGAGCCTCAGGACGAGCGGGCTCGTGCTGTCTTTCCGATATGTGCGCATGCCGTCTAGATCGTTGAGTTGATCTCGTGTTCGACGCCGGCTAGCTGCTCCGCGCGCCACTTCTGGTGCTCTTCGTGCCGTTCCTTGAACTCCGGGATCACCTTGGTGCCCGTACGGTAGATCGAGTCCATCACGTCTTCGTGGCTGCGCGCGCCGCACTGGGCGACGAAGATCATGAGGTCGAGGTGCGAATCTTCATACTTGCGCAGCGTGTCCTTGACGAAGTCGGGCGTGCCGATGCAGCCGCCACGCTGAGCGGCCCGCCAGAGGGCGCGCGTGACCTCGTCCTTCGGCTCTTCTTTCGCGGCGCCACCGGTAAAGCCGCCGAACCCGCGGAAGGCATCGCCGAAGGGCCCCCAGCGCTCGTCCTCCGGCGCTTCGATGAAGTCCTTGTAGATGTTCTTCTGGCCGGGCTTGTGGTTGCCGCCGGTGAACGGGTTGTAGTAGTAGGCCAGCGAGTAGGCGAAGAACTGCGCGCCCTCCATCCCCTTGGCGATCGCCTCTTCGTCATCCTCGAAGCAGGAGAGGATCGTGACGGCGGCCAGCGCCGGGTTTATCGCCTCGCCGATCGGGTAGCACTCCTCCCGCACCAGCCGGAAGTACTCGTCCGCCCGCTCTTTGGCCTCGTCCGGCGTCTCGAACGCGAAGCCGAGCGAGCCCATGCCGAGGCGCGCGGCGACCATCGTCGTCTCGCGCCGCGACGAGGCGACCCACAGCGGCGGGTGCGGCTTCTGCAGCGGCTTGGGGACGACGTTGCGGGAGG
>JADFTG010000106.1 GCA_022560365.1 Chloroflexota bacterium
ACGCCGAGCGCTTCCAGGCCCGGCTCGACCGGATCGACGCGGGCGAGGTTGGCCCGCTGGCGGCGATCGAGGCGTCGGAGCTCAACGCGCTGGTGACGCTGGACGCCGAAGGCGCGCGCCGAAGCGCCGCCGAGATCGACGAGCGCATCAAGGGCGGCGAGGACCCGGGCCTCTTCGCCGGCGTGCCGCTGCTGGTCAAGGACGTCGAAGACGTAGCGGGCCTGCCGACCAGCCACGGCTCGCTCGTCTTCAAGGACGCGATCGCCGAGGCCGACTGCACCTCGGTTGCGCGCCTCAGAGCTGCCGGCGCTGTGATCCTCGGCAAGTCCGCGACTTCGGAGTTCGGCTTCGTGGCCTACACCTCGACGAAGGTGCACGGCACGACGCGCAACCCCTGGAACCTGGAGCGTACTCCGGCGGGCTCGTCCGGTGGCTCCGCGGCGGCGGTGGCCGGAGGCCTGGTGCCGCTGGGCACGGGCGGCGACGGCGGCGGGTCGATCCGTCTGCCGGCCTCTTTCACGGGCCTCGTTGGCATGAAGGGCACGTACGGGCGAATCCCGCGCGGCCCCAGCACGGGTTACGGCATGCTGGCGGCCGTCAAGGGCACCGTCGCCCGCAGCGTGCGCGACGCCGCCCGCTGGTACGACGTGACCACTGGCTACGACCCGCGCGATGCCTTCAGCCTGCCGCGGCGAGAGGAAGGTTGGGAGGCGAGCCTGGGCTCGTGCGACCTGCGCGGACTGCGCGTCGCGTTCTCGGCGAACCTCGGCAGCGCTGTCGTCCATCCGGAGGTCGAGCGCCTGGTAACGAAGGCTGCGGACGTGCTGATCGAAGCGACTGGCATGAGCCGCGTCGACAGCGACGTGAACGTGCCGGAGAACGGGCTCGCCTGGGCCCGTTCCGGACTGCCCTCGCTGATCGCCGACCTCGAAGAGTACTGGCCCGAATGCAAGGAAGACCTGACGATGGAGATCGCTTTCGCGATGGAAGCGGCGCCGATGTACCGGGCCAAGCACGGCGCGGCCGTCGAGAAGTTCCGCGTCTTGATGAACGAAGCGATGGCGGACCTCTTCGAGGAGACGGATGTCGTGCTCTGCGCGACGAGCCCCATGGAGCCGTTCGCCGCGGAGGGGCCGATGCCGTACCAGGTGGGCGAAGTCGCCGTCAGTCCGTACAACGCCGGCGCGCTAACGATCCCGGCGAACCTCGCCGGTTACCCCGCGATCTCAATCCCCGCCGGCCTATCGGAGAGCGGCCTGCCGATCGGCCTGCAGGCGTACGCGCGCCGTCACGAAGACGCGTTGCTGCTGGACCTGGCGTTGGCGATGGAGAAGGCTCAGCCGTGGCCGCTCGTCGCTCCGGGCGCGCCCGTTTAGAGCTCTCCCGTCTGGGCTCAGGAGGCAGTGACCGCTTCGACCTCTTCCTTGCGTGGCATTCCGCTGGCGTGGCTCTCCAGGTACTTGCGGATGCCGAGCGCGACAGCAGCGCCTTCGCCGGCGGCAGAGGCGGCCTGCTTGGTGCTCCCACTGCGGGTGTCTCCAGCGGCGAACACGCCGTGGAGCGACGTCTCGAGGTTGTCTTCGGCGACGATAAAGCCGAACTCGTCTGTCTGCACGAGCTCTTTGACGAAGCCGGTGTTGGGTGAGAGGCCGATGAAGACGAAGACTCCCGAAGGGTGCATCTCGGTCTCGTCGCCCGTGTTTACGTCTTTGACGACGACAGTCTCCAGCCGGTCCTTGCCCTTAAACTCAGACGGCGAGGCGTTTGTGATCACCGCGATCTGTGGGTGGGCCTCGACCTTCTCGGCGATGATGCGGCTGGCGCTCAGCTGCGGGTCCCGCGTGACGATCGTCACCTTCTTTGCGAACCTGGTGAGGAAGATGCTCTCTTCGCCGGCGGAGTTACCACCGCCAACGACCATCACGTCCTTGTCGCGGTAGAAGGCGCCGTCGCAGGTCGCGCAGAAGTGCACGCCGGCGCCGATGAAATCTTCCTCTCCGGGGATGCCGAGCCGCCGGTAGGTCGAGCCCAGCGCTAGGAGCACTGCGAAAGCGCGATACTCTGTGCCGTCGGCGGTGTGCACGCAGCGATACAGATCGTCGACGTCGATCTTCGTGACATCTTGCGCCGAGAGGATCTCGACGCCGAAGCGCTCCGCCTGCCTCCGCAGCCGGTCCGCGAAATCATCGCCGCTGATGCCTTCGGGGAATCCGGGGAAGTTGTCCAGCCGCTCCGTAACGGCGGCCTGCCCGCCGACGCCGCCGCGCTCGATGACGAGCGTCTCGATGCCCTCGCGCGCGGCATAGAGCGCCGCCGTCAGCCCGGCTGGCCCGCTGCCGACGACGATCAGGTCGTAGAAGCTGTTCTGCGCCTTGGTCTGGAGGCCCAGCTTCTGCGCCAGCTCCGCGTTCGAAGGCTCCGCCAGCGTCGAGCCGTCATCGAAGACGATAGTCGGGATGATCTGCTTGCCCTCGTTCACCTCTTCGACGATCTTGAGCCCCGCCGGGTCTTCGTCGATGTCGATGAAGTCGTAGTGGACGCGCTGCTCGCCAAAGAACTTCTTGGCACGCTTGCAATCGCTGCACCAGACGGTGCCGTACATCTTGATGTTCGTGTGAGACACGGGAGGTCCTCCTCGTTGCGATCCTGGCGGGCGACGCCTGGCTAAGATTCGGCGTAGATCTGCTGGATGCTCGGGCAGGTATCGAGATTAGCTCCGGCTGGCGCTCGCTGAGGTCCTTGGTGGATTTCGGCGCTATCACACCCATGATACGACCGAAGGTGCGGGTACGTAATCCGGTTGACGTTGGCTGAATCTCAGGTTGCGCGGCTGGGGGGGCTGCCAGACGCTGCGCAGTGTCAAGGGCGCGTGCAGGGCTAGGGGCCGAGTTCACGAAGGCGGCGCTCGAGGTACGCGCGCTCCGTAGCGTTCTCGGCAAGGGAGATAGCGCGGCGGTAGGCCTCGGTGGCTTCGTCGTTCCGGTCGGCGCGGCGGAGCAGGTCAGCGCGGGCAGAATGGTAGAGGTGGTAGCCATCGAGCGCTCGGGCGAGCTCGTCGTCGTCGAGCAGCTCTAGGCCGTCTTCTGGCGAGCGCGCCATAGCGACGGCGACGGCACGGTTGAGAGCGACGACGGGCGTCGGCTGCATACGGTGCAGCACCTCGTAGAGCGCGGCGATCTGCGCCCAGTCGGTCGCCTCGGCCGAGCGCGCCTCGCAATGCAGCGCCGCGACCGCTGCCTGTATCTGATACGGGCCGACGCGCCGCCTGCGCAGCGCACGTTGCACGATCTCTGACCCCTCTGTGATCTGCTCGTCGTGCCAGAGGCGCCGGTCCTGATCTTCGAGGGTTACCAGCTCGCCGTCTGCGCCCATGCGCGCCGGGCGGCGCGAGTCGTGCAGCAGCATCAGCGCTAGCAGGCCAAGCGCCTCCGGTTCGTCTGGCATCAACTCGCAGAGAACGCGCCCGAGCCGGATCGCCTCCGCGCACAGCTCGCGACGGATCAGCTCCTCACCGGTGGCCGCGCTGTAGCCTTCGTTGAAGACGAGGTAGAGCACGGCGAGTACGGCTTCGACTCGCTCCGGCAAGCGGTGCGCCGGTGGCACCTCATACGGGATGCCGGCGTCGCGGATCTTGCGCTTCACCCGCACCAGGCGCTGGGCCATCGTCGCCTCCGGAACGAGGAAGGCCCGCGCGATCTCCGGTGTCGTCAGGCCGCCGAGTGTGCGTAGCGTCAACGCCACCTGTGATGAGCCGCAGCCGGTCGTCTTGCACGTCGGTCATCGGTCTCTCCCTCTCGCCGGCGAGGGCCGCGAGCGCGGCGTCGGCCTCGATCTCGGCTTGCTTACGCGCCAGCGTCTGATCGCGCCGCAGCCGGTCGATCGCCTTGCGTCGCGCCGTCGTCGTGATCCAGGCGCCCGGGTTGACCGGGATGCCCTCACGCGGCCAGCGTTCGAGGGCGACGGCGAAGGCGTCCTGCATCGCCTCTTCCGCCAGGTCGAAGTCGCCGAACACACGGATCAGCGTGGCGACGATGCGGCCGGACTCCTCTCGAAAGATGCGCTCGCCGGCAGACTGCGGACTCTCCTCTTCTGTCACCTACGCTCCGGAGGCGATCTTTGAGATGCGCTCGACGTTCGGATGGAAGAGCGCGATCGGGCGCACGTCGACCCAGGAGCGCTTTTCCACCGGGATGCGTCCGGCGATCTCGATCGCCTCCTCCTCGCTGCAGTCAACGATGTAGTAGCCGCCGGCTACCTCCTTCGATTCCGCGAAAGGGCCATCCGTCTTCAACGCCGTGCCGTCCCGGACGCGGACGGAGCCCTGCTCGGCCGGCATCAGGCCGGCGCCGGAGACGTAGAGGTCTTTGTCGCGCAGCTCGCTCTCGAGTTCGGCGTGCTTCGGCTGAAGCAGCGGCCCCTCGAAGGGGAGGCTCGGGTCGTAGTTGATCAGAAGGATGTACAGCATTTGTGCGTCCTTTCATCGCTTGGGGCGGGGCCCGTTACCTCGCCTACTCTAACGACGGCGGGCAGAATCTCAAATCGACATTCCTCACGCCCTGCCACGGAAAGGCGTGGCCTGACGGCAGTCTGGGCGTCGCGGAGCTAGACGTCGCGCTCGGTTTGGCCGATGGCGGCCTGCGCGGCGGCCAGGCGCGCCACGGCGACGCGCGGCGGCGAGCAGGAGACGTAGTCAAGGCCGACGCGGTGGCAGAAGTCAATGCTCAGGGGGTCGCCGCCGTGCTCTCCGCAGAGGCCCAGCTCCAGCGACGCGTTGCCCTTGCGGCCTTCCTTGACCGCGATCTCGATCAGGCGGCCCACTCCCGCTTCGTCGATCGTCGCGAACGGGTTGCGGGGGAGGATCTCGTTCTCGACGTAATAGCGCAGGAACTTCTCTTCGGCGTCGTCGCGGCTGAAGCCGAACGTCATCTGCGTCAGGTCGTTGGAGCCGAAGGAGAAGAAGTCGACGTGCGGCGCGATGGCGCCGGCGGCGAGCGCTGCACGCGGCACCTCGATCATCGTGCCGAAGCGGATGCGCGCCGGCCGCCCCAGGTCCTCGCCGAGGCCCTTCGCGAGTTCTGTCAGGACCGCCTTCAGCGACTTCACCTCGGCTTCGCCCATGACCAGCGGCACCATGATCTCCGGCTGCGGGTCCTTGCCTGCGTCTATCAGATCCTTGGTCGCTCGGAAGATCGCCCGCACTTGCATCTCGTAAACGTCTGGATTGGTGACGCCAAGCCGTGAGCCGCGGTGGCCCAGCATCGGGTTCGTTTCAGCCAGCGAGCGGGCGGCCTCGAGCAGGTCCTCTTTCTCGCGGACTTCGGACTCAGGCTTGTTAGTCGCGCGGGCAACCGCCAGGTCCTCTATCAGCCCCTCGATCGGCGGCAGGAACTCGTGCAGCGGCGCGTCGAGAAGGCGGATGACGACGGGCAGGCCCTCCATGGCCTTCAGGATGCCGCG
>JADFTG010000107.1 GCA_022560365.1 Chloroflexota bacterium
GGAGAATAAATCTGAATGTCCTAGGAATTCTTATGAGAATAGTGCTTGCGGTCTGTTCTTGCCGCGTTATAATTGTGGTAGCAACGACAGGAGGTGTAGTATGACCAGAATTGTCGCTGTCCCCGCCAAGGACCGGGTCGTCGATCGACGGGGACCAAGATGCATGACGCCAATAAGGCGAGTCCCACGGATGGGCTTGAAGGAACGTCCGCGGGGCAAGGCGGCCCAACCTTTTACTGACTAAAGCAACCCCGTCGGCGGCTGTAACCGTCGGCGGGGCTTTGAAAACCGCGCGATAGAGCCGCACGGCCTCCACCAGCTTGCGGCTGATGCCCGCCTCGCGTGCCCAGATGTTGCTTGTGCCGGCTGGCAGCGTGCCCAGCGCTGTTTCCGTGCCCGCCAGCCCGTTCGCGACTTCGTTCAGCGTGCCGTCGCCGCCGCAGGCCAGCACCAGCGGTACGCCTTCGGCCGCGGCCCGCGCCGCGATCGCCGTCGCCTGGCCGGCCCCGGTCGTCTGCTCCCAGCGGAACCGCCAGCCCGCTTCGCGCAGCCATTCCTCCGCCTCGCGGCGCCGTTTCAGCGCCGGCACGTTGTGCGCGGCCGGGTTGATGATGAGGACTGCCTCTTTCCGTTCGAAGCCGATGGACGGAGCGGGCGCTGCCATGCACGCATCCTAATCGCCGCACCGGATGACGACAAGTACGACGCGACGTATCATGGGCGCTGCCCGCAGGTGACGCCCAGTGAGCGTCTGCCCGGGGCCTTGGAAGGGAATCTGTGCATGGACAGCAAAGCAATGGGTATCAAGCGGCTCGATCACGTCGCCTGGGTGGTGAACAAGCTGGATGACGCGCTTCCGCTCCTCACGAAGCTGATGGGAATGACCGTCGAGGGACGGTTCGAGAACCCCGAGGTGGGCTTTCGCGGCGTCGGCCTGCGCGTGCCCGGCGGCACCGGCCACTTCGAGCTGATCGAGCCGTATGACGAGAACAGCTACCTGCACAAGTTCATCGCGGAGAAGGGGCCCGGACTGCACCACGTAACGTTCGAGGTGGAAGACGCGCACGCGGCCGCGAAGGCGATGGAAGACTTCGGAATCGAACCCTGGGGTGGCGTCAACGAGTCCCACGGCTGGGTCGAGGCGTTCATCCACCCGAAGGACTCCGGCGGCGTGCTGTTCCAGTTCTACCACGAGGACCCGGAACACCGCGCCCAGCACGAGGAGGGCCACGACCACTCCCACAGCCACGAGATGGAGCCGGTCGACTAGCGGTAGCCGACCGGCATGGTGTAGAATACTACATCATGGCCGGGCAAGACGACCTGCTTACCGTTCGCGAAGTGGCGCGTGCCTGTCACCGCACCGAAGAGACGGTCCGCCGCTGGATCTGGAGCGGCAAGCTCCGCGCGCGCAAGATCGGCAACCAGCACTTCATCGACCCCGCTGACGTTGAGGCGCTGAAGCCCAGATCGCCCAGGGCTGCCGAAACGGCCGTTGCTTACCGGCCCACGAAGGAGGACAAGACCGTGAACTACGACAAAGATAAGGCTCTGAAGTGGTTGCGCGAGACGATTGCGCTGGGTAAGAAGATCAGCGCCAAGTACGGCCCTGTAGACGTCACCGAACTGATCCGCGAAAGTCGCGAAGGGTTGCGGTGAGCGGGCCGGTCTGCGTTGATGCCAGCCTCTTCCTGAGCATCGTCCTCGATGACCCGCATCAGGCGACCGCATCGCGGCTCTGGGAGGACTGGCTCTCCGCGGGCACGCAGCTGGTGGCGCCGCCTCTCTTCTATGCCGAGATCACCTCGGTCATTCGCCTGTCGAACCATCGCGGTGAGCTGTCGCCGCTCGCTGCGGACGAGATTCTCTCGGCTAGTCTCAGCAGCCCTGTCGAAATCTGGCAGGATTCGCGAGCGCTACAGCCGCGCGCCCTTTATCTCGCCGCGCGCTTCGGCCAGCCGCGGGCTTACGATGCCCAGTACCTCGCTGTAGCCGAGTTGCTCAGCGGCGAACTCTGGACCGCCGACCGGCGGCTGGTCAACTCCGTGTCGTCCCACCTGCCCTGGGTGCATTACGTCGGTGAGGCGGCGTGACGCTCGTTCAGCCGTCCGAGGGCGAGGTCAAGGTCAACGGCCTGCGCCTGCACTACTTCGAATGGAAAGGCGCCGGCACGCGTCCGCTCGTCCTCATGCACGGCCTGCGGGACTACGCGTACTACTGGCAGGACTGCGCGAACCGCCTCCTCGACGAGTTCCACATCTTCGCGCCCGACCAACGCGGCCACGGCGAGAGCGAAGCGGCGCCGGGCGGCTACCTCGTCTGGGCGCTGGCGTCGGACCTGGCCCGCTTCGTCAACAAGATCGGCCTCCAGCGCTTCGATCTCGTCGGCCTCTCCCTCGGCTCCCGTGTCTCGATGGCCTATGCCAGAGAGAACTCGTTGCGCCTCAAACACCTGGCGCTTGTGGACATGGGCCCGCAGATGGCGCGCGTCGGCGCTGTCGGCCTGAAGAAGGATATGACGTCGAAGGCGGACCGCCCGCCAAGCTCCTTCTCGCTCGACGACGCGCAGTCCTTCTACCGCAAGCAGTGGCCCTCGCTGGACGACGCCTCCATCGAGCGCCTGATCCAGAACTCACTCGTCCAGGGCGACGACGGCATGTACGCCAACCGCTACGACCGCCGCCTCGCGGACGTCACGACCAAAGCGGCGATCCCGGAGATCGACTTCCTCTGGGACTCGCTCAGGCACGTCCGTTGCCCCGCCCTCGTCGCCCGCGGCGAAAACAGCCCGATCCTCGACGACGAGATCTCGTCCCGCATGGTGCGCTCGCTCCCGGACGGGCGGCTCTACGTCTTCGCGGACACTGGCCATTCGCTGCCGCGGCTGGCGCCGCAGCCATTCGCCGACCTTGTCCGCGCGTTCCTGAACGACGCGCCGCTTCCGGCACAGCCCGATTGACATCTCGCAGCGCTCTGCCATGATGTTCGCACGCACGCGATACGAAAGCAGGTAGTCCGATGGCCAGTCCACAGCTCCAGAACATCATCCAGATGATCAAGGCGCAGCCTGTGCGCTCAGACATTCCGGTTGAAGAGAAGCGTGCCAACTTCGAGCAGCTCGCTGCGGCCTTCCCGATCGCCGACGACGTCAAGCGCGAGAAGGCCGAGGCGAACGGCGTCCCCGGCGAATGGCTAACGCCGCCCGGCGTTCCCGGCGACATAACGGTCTACTGGCTGCACGGCGGTGGCTACTACATGGGCTCCGTAAACACGCACGCCCGCCTGGTCGCCCTGATCGCTGCGGCCTGCGACGGGCGCGCCTTCGCCGTCGACTATCGGCTCGCTCCCGAGGACCCGTTCCCGGCCGGCCTCGACGATGCCGTAGCGGGCTACCGCTGGCTTCTGGAGCAGGGCGTCGACCCGGCAAGGCTCGTCATCGGCGGCGACTCCGCCGGCGGCGGACTCACTCTCGCTACACTGCAGCGCCTGCGCGAGGCTGGCGATCCGCTGCCTGCCGCAACCGTGCTCCTCTCGCCGTGGACGGACCTCGAGGGCGCCGGCGAATCGATCAAGACGCGCCGTGAGGCGGACCCGATGATCGACCCGACCACCATGCCGGAGATGGCTCGCGGCTACCACCGTGACGAGGACGTGCGCAACCCGCTCGTCTCGCCGCTGCACGCCGACTTCACGGGCCTGCCGCCGATGCTGATCCAGGTGGGTGACGCCGAGGTCCTGCTCGACGACTCGAATCGTGTGTACAGCCGCGCTGATGCCGCGGGCGTGGACGTCACGCTCGAAGTGAACGACGAGATGATCCACGTCTTCCAGTTCTTCGCGCCGCTGCTGCCGGAGGCCGTGGCGGCGATCGAGCGCATCGGCGAGTTCGCGAAATCGCACGCCGGCGCTGCCGCAGCCGCACGCTAGCGGGAGTCGAAGCGGATGTCGCACCGGCGCGGACGTTTCTTGTCCGGCCTCTGCGCCGCCTCTAAACTGAGGGCGATGTTCCGTCTCGCATCCTTCTGCCTCGTAGCCATCGCCTTCTCGCTCGCCGTAATTGCCTGCGGCGACGATGACGACGCTACGCCCACGCCCACCATCACTCCCAGCCCATCGTCGTCCGCCGCCAGCACTACCGCGCCCGCCGCCGACCAGAAGACGGAGGGCCCGTCCGAATCGCCGGGCGACGTCACGGCCGCACCAACAGCGCCCGGCGACGTCCCGACGGCGCCGCCGACCGCCAGCGAAGGCACGCCGGCCGTCGCCCCGGACGACGAGGGCGCCTTCGTCGGCCAGTTCCTCGGCCAGCCGATCGACCAGGAAGGTTGCACCTATGACCCAACGGCCGCGCTCGTCACCTGTGCCGAACGCGGCCTCTTCGCGATCGACCCCCCTATCGTCGGGCAGGACATTTCGTGCAATATCTGGATCGTGAGCGGTGCGGCAGAGGTGGTCCAGTGCACGAGTCAACAACCGCTGGACACCACTTACTACGAGATCATGGAGTGACGGATGAAGGTTCACGAATACCAGGCCAAGGAGATCCTCGCCCGCTACGGCGTGCCGGTCCCGAACGGCAAAGTCGCCTGGACCGCCGATGAGGCCGCCGCCATTGCCGAAGAACTGGGCGTACCGGTCGTCGTCAAGTCGCAGATCCACGCTGGCGGACGCGGCAAGGGCGGCGGCATCAAGCTGGCGTCCGGCCCCCAGGAGGCACGGGCCGCCGCCGCCGAGATCCTCGGCATGCAGCTCGTGACCCACCAGACCGGCCCCGAAGGCCAGCTCGTCAAGCGCGTCCTCGTCGAGGAGCGGATCGAGATCGACCGCGAGCTCTACCTGGGCATCGTCATCGACAACTCCGTCGGCCTGCCGCTTGTCATGGCCTCCGCCGAAGGCGGCGTCGAGATCGAGGAGGTCGCGGCCAGAAACCCGGACGCGATCAAGAAATCGCCTGTCGACCCAACGATCGGCCTCCAGCCGTTTCAGGGCCGGGGACTGGCGATGGCGATCGGCCTCGATGGCGAACTGATGCGGCCGGCGGGCAACCTCATCGCCGGCCTCTACCGGGCTTTCGCCGACAACGACTGCTCGCTCGCCGAGATCAACCCGCTCGTCATCACGAAGGACGGTCGCCTGCTCGCCGCCGATGCCAAGTTCAGCTTCGACGCCAACGCGCTCTACCGCCACAAGGAGATCGCCGAACTACGTGATATCGACGAAGAGGACCCGCTGGAGATCGCCGCGCAAAAGTCCGGCATCGGCACCTACATCAAGCTCACCGGCAACATCGGCTGCGTCGTCAACGGCGCCGGCC
>JADFTG010000108.1 GCA_022560365.1 Chloroflexota bacterium
GGCCGTGCTCCCAACGCCGGCTGCTTCTGCGGCAACTGCTATCACCCGCGCCAGGACGAGGACGCCGACTGCCCGCACTGCGGGACGTCCGCCGCCGAGGCCGGCACCGTCGAGAGCGTGCCGCTGGAGGTGATCGAGGGGCACCGCCGGCGCCGGGGCCGCGAGGGCGCCGTCGTCCGCACCATCGCCTGGGTGGGTCTCACGACCGGCGTCGTGCTGGCGCTGATACCGCTGGCGTTTGCCGGCGTAACCTGGTGGTCGGCCTCGGCCTTCTTCGGTCTGATGATCTTCTTCTACATCTTCTCTGCGAACGTGGCGAACAGCCTCGGCGACGCCTGGGGCTACCGTTGGGGCCTCGCCATCTTCCGCCGCTGCTGGGAAAAGCACCTGGCCGCCCGCGACGCCTGACGTCACTCCGCCGTGCTGCGCGACCCGAAGTAGAACCCGATCACGTTTCCCAGCGCCGTGGCCCAGCCGCCGACAACCATCTTCGTCAGGTCGGACGATGGTTCAAATATGAGTAGCACGGCGGCGATCGCACCTGCGACCAGCACCACCGCGACCGACATCACGGCGCGCACGCTCCCTCGTGGCAGGCCAAGCGGCTCGCCAGTCATCGCCCACCTCTGTTTTCGCCCGACGCCGACTCTTCGCTGAGCCAGCGTGCCCACTCACCGTCGGGGTCCGCGACGTCGAGCAGGCCTGCGGCCGTGCGCCGCGAGTGAATGCCGGAGGCCACGAGCCGCGTCTCGTCCTCGATCAGCCGCGAGCGGTCCTGCGGCAGGACGGGCGCCCAGGCGATGCGGCTGCGGTACGGCGCATAGCTCTCGCCGGTCTGTCCCTCCAGGATCCGCAGCACCATCTCGTTGCGCCTGCGCAGGGCGGCGCCGCGGATCAGGCGCTTGCGGGCCACCTTCTTGAGCAGCGGATCGAGCTCCAACTGGAGCGCCACGCCGGAGAGCGCCTGGCGGTTGTCGCCGAAGGCGCTGCGCGGCACCTCCGCGAGGTCGTGCATCGTGCGCAGGATGAGGTTGGCGTATTCGATGTGCAAGCTGGCGCCGCCGCCTTGCAACAGGTCAAGCAGGTAGGCACGAGCCTTCTCCGGGATCTCCCAGACCGCGCCCGGCTGGACGGCGATGTCCTGCGCTTCGGTCACGTTCTCCAGCACCGCGATAGGGTTTCCCGACATCTCGAGGATCGTCGAGAGCTGCGTCAACGAGCGGTTCAACTCGCGCAGGGGCTCCTTGACGGCGACGAGGTCGGAGACACCCCAGAACTGCTTCGGTTCGCGGATGTTAGGGTAGATGACGTACGGGATGAAGCCGTACGGGTTGTCCGCCGACTCCGCGAGCGCACCGTCGAGCCAGAGCTCGAACGTGTCGTTCGTCCAGACCTCGATCACGCTGCGCTCGGCGGCCGTCGATGCCGGGATGTCGAAGAGCGCTTCTGACTCATCACCCGCCAACGTGTAGCGCGACGCGACGCGCCAGACCCGCGCCGGATCGTCGGCGAGCCACCAGGCGTAGAGCCCCTGGACGTCGGGCGCCGAGACGCGAACGCGCTCTTCGACAGCGTCCCACGTCACCTTGTACGCGGCGTCACCGAGCACCGAGCAGTCGATCTCGTTGTCGAAGTCCAGCTGGTCGAGCGCGTTGGCGTCGTAGACATCGCGTAGCGCCTGCTCCGATCGGCGCGAGGCTTCGGCTGCCTCGGGCGACCCATCCGCCGGATCGACGACGGATGCCAGACCGGACATCGTGTACGAGGCGGTCTTCTCGACGATCGTGCGGGCGTAGTTGAACGTGAGCCGGCGCTCGCGTCGCCGCTGGGACTCCGTCCACTGGCGCCCCTCGTAGAACTCCAGGTTCCCGCGGTAGGCGCGCATCCGTTCGCTGTCCAGCGTTGTCAGTTGTTGCGGCAGCGGCACATCCGCTCGCGGTGGCGTTGTTGCTATTACCACTTCCTCCTCCTCCCTTCTGCCCGGCCTCTCCGGGCAACTTCCGCTCGTCCTACGGACCCGTCGGGGGGTCCCCGGCTAGGGCGTGAAGCGGAAGAGCATCCAGATCGCGGTGCTTGTGAGCGCCAGGTATCCGGCGGTGTGGAGCGTTGCCGTGAGCATGTTACGCACAGTGCGCCTCCCTTCTTGCTTGGCCGTTCGTCGGGGCCTCATCTCTCTGATGGATCGGTGTTGGCTGCCGCGCCTTGTTGCCGAGGACGCGGAAGACGGTGCGCCGGGAAACGCCGAAGCGTGTCGCCAGCTCGGCCACCGGCACGCCGGTCGCGCGCTGCCTGACTATCTGCTCGTCGCGCGTCTTGTTGAGGAGCGCGCGCAGGCCGCCCGGCTCCTCGTAGCGGCAGCGAGGCAGCGGGCAGGTCAGGCAGCTCGGGCTCACGTCGCAGCCGTTGTCCCGGTATCGTGTGAACTCCGGCAGGGCGTCGGAGCGTACTCGTGGTTTTTCTGCGCCCCGCATCGGCAACCTGAGCTGCTCCGACTTCGTTCCCGGCATTACTGCTATGCTCATCACTTTTCCTCCTTACGTGCTCTTACCTGGCCAGGACCGGGGTGTGACCCCGGGCGACGCGCGGCTGCGGTAGCCCGTCGCGTCCGGCTTCTGCGGCGAGCGCGAGGCTCACCAGGTAGTCGTCGTGTCCGTCGGCGGCGTCGATGTAGAAGGTCATCCGCCCGCCCGGGCGGTAGGCGACGCGCGCCTGTTCGGTTTCGTGACAGAACGTGGCGTATTCCGCTGAACCGTCGGCGGCGTAGCATTTGAGGCGGCCGCCATTAACCGCTGCGAGCAGGCCGAAGCCCAGGCGCGACTTCGCCTCTGCCGAGAAGCGCAGCGGCCGGACGACGTCCTCGCCCAGGCGGCGCGCCAGCACCGTCGCGATCGTCTCCCCGACGCCCGTGGCGTCGACGGTAACCCGGCTCACGCGCCAGACTTCGCCGAGGAGGTCCGAGAGGCGGGCGAGCAGCACGTCGTGCGCGGCGCCGGCCTCTTCCACGTGCTCGACGATTTCGAGTCGAGGCTCCGGGACGGTCGCACCGGTGTCGGGCGGTACGACGCGGGCTATGGTGAGGACGGTGCGGTCGTTGTCGCGGCCCGAACCGAAGTCCTGACCGCCGATGTCGAGCCCGGCGACGTAGATGTCGCCGTCGCGCGGTGCGTGTTGCCGTGGGTGGCGGCCCTGCAGCTGCGCGCGCTGAGTCGCCGAAAATAGGCGGCCACTGCCGGGGACCGGTCGCAGCGCGTACTGCGTGCGGAACAGTGGGTGGTCCTCGCCCAGCCGCTCGCGCTCCGCCTCAACGAAGCGACCGTAAGCCGGGTTGTGCCGGGCGACGGTCGTCCAGTCGGCCGTGAAGTGGCGGCGGATGCCGTCGCGCTTTTCGAGGTCCACGTGCTGATGCGCGGCGCGTTCCAGCAGTGTCGATTCGTCCCATGGGGTGCCGTAGTAGACGATCGTCGCGCCGGTGGGCGCGGCCATCGGGCGGAAGTCGCGGTCGAACTTATCGGGGTCGATGCTCTGTGCCTCGTCCACCTCCAGCATCAAGCCGGCCGTGTGGCCGACGACGTTGGCGCCCGGCTCGGCGGAGAGGAAGACGATGCGCGCGCGGCCCAGGCGGACGGCGCGGCCTTCCTCTCGGGAGGCGATCTCGTCGAGTCCTGCCTGGCCGATGCGTGACCAGAGGCGACGCAGGCTCAACTGGCACTGCGGCGCGAAGGTCGGCGCGCACTTGACGCCGTCGACGCTGCGACGGGCGTGCTTCAGGAGAAGGAAGAGCTCGATCTGCGCCGAGAGCTCGTTCTTGCCGGCCTGGCGAGCCATGACCACGCTGAAGGTGAGGCCGCGCCCGTTGATCACCGAGTCCGTGATCGCTCGTGCCGCCTCGGCCTGATAGGGACGCAGAGTGGGCAGCGGGGCCGTCACCATGCCAGCACCCTCACGAGCAGCTGCGTGATGACGGCTCCCGCCACCAGAAAGATGAGGCCGTTCACCCGGTTCTTGATGTCGCCCATGTCGCGTTCCACGGTGCGCATGCGCTCCTTGATCGCTGCCCGGAAAGCGGCTGTCGAGACGCGGCCGGCAACGTCCACCCGTCCTCCGGACCCGTCGGGGTCCCCGTCGGCCGGGGGAGTACGGAAGCGCTGGAGGGCGCGTTCGAGAGACCGGCTCATTGCGAACATCTGTGCGGATCAGGATAGAACGGACGTTCTGGTATGTCAATATGCTTATGGTTAAGAACAGGACGTTTGTTCGAAAAATGCCGCATACGCGTGTCTTCTGACATCTGTCGCACGTGTCCTCTACCGTTCCGCGGGCAAGATCTGGTCGCCGACGCTGTTGAGGACGGCCGCCATCCGGTCTGCCAGGTCTTTGCGGGCCCTCGGTGAAAGGCGGTACTGCGTGGCGACCGCGCGTACGAGTAGCGCGATGCCATCGCGCAGGAGGTCGAAGTCCTGGGGCCGCTGCTCCAGCGCCGAGCGCAGCCGCACGCGCAAGAGGGCGATCTCTTCGTCCAGGCCGTCGACGCGGCGGGCGTCGGCCAGCTGCAGGCGCTCGGCTTCCGTGAGGGCAGCGGCGTAGAAGTCGCGGACGCGAGCGGCTGTCCTTCGCGCCGCCACTAGCGCCTTTTCCGGCGCTGACGATGCGTCGCCGTATTCGCGGCCAAAAGCTCGAGCATCTCATCGAGCGCCTGTGGTGGTAGGCGGTTGGCGGCCTCGGCGACCGCGACGAGAAGGCAGAGTGCTGCGGTCTCCCACTTTCGCTCATCGATCGCGCGGTGAAGGACTCCCGCTTCGGTCATGTCAACCTCCCTCCGATCCTGCGGATCCGTCGGAATGGTGGCGCAGGATCAGCGCGCAGATGCCGCCGCTGCCGGTGCACGCCAGCAAGCGCGCGGCGACCCATTGCGGGGATGAGAGGAGGGGTCCGTGGTCGCTCGCCGCGAAAGCCGCGAGCAGGGCCAGCGCCTCAATCAGCGCGCCCAGGCTCACGACGGCGAGCACGAATACCGCCGCACGCCGCCCCTCCGGCTCAGCGCCAGAGCCGGCGAGGCGGGTGACGAAGTACGCCGCGTTGACTGCGGCGAAGATGGCTGTTCCCGCGTCCAGCGCCGCCGCGGCAGCGCGCCAGGAAATGGTCACGATCTTCCTCCCATCCGCCGCATCCGCCCCCTCGTGAGATCTCCTGCTGTGGACGCGGGCAGGGAGCATAATAGAACAAACGTTCTTATGGGTCAAGAGGGAGGTGGCGGCGGATCGCGTATCTAATTCGCCACCGATGTTACGTAACTGACACCTCGGCCTTGCGTCTA
>JADFTG010000109.1 GCA_022560365.1 Chloroflexota bacterium
TGACCCGAAACCGGGCCAATCGTGATTCCATGAGAGCACTACTTGATCCGTGCTCGTCAGTTGTCGAATCGGTTGCGGCAGAAGTATTGCCAGGCTGTCGCGAAGTGATCGAGCCTGCGTGTGGAAATACATTAGATCTAGGAGTATCTGTTGGTATGGAATGTCGCGGTCATTGAACACCCAGGCGGGAGGAAACCCGATCGACGCATCGCGATCCGTCTTCGGGATTTGTACCTCGACCGAGCCTTCGGCCTTCGCAAGTGTTACAGCATGACTGCTGGGGTCGAGAAACAAGCGCGCTGTCTTGCCATCGACCCACCGCTCCAGCAGTCGCGTTAACTCATCCTCGGAGAATTCGGACGTTGCCGTTTCTCCGCTTTTCCAGATGTATACGCGGGCTCCACGCCACGCGATAGCACGAGCGAGCAGGTGAGCCGCAGGATTTTCGGCGCTCAAAATGCTGGCTTCCAACATGGCTACATTGTAGCAGAGGCGAGTAGGCGCTATACCGAATCGAGCGGCACCCGCTCCACCTCCACGCTGCCGTCCGCGCGCAGCCGCACCGCGTTCACCGTCGCCGCCAGGTCCGGCGAGCCGCAGTAGTACGCCGGCACGCGGCCGTCGCCGGCCGGCTGCGCCTGCGGCCAGTGGCCCAGCGCCACGTACGCCGCCCCCGTCGAGGCGATCTCCTCGTCCGTGATCAGCCAGCCCCGGTGCGCGTCCTCCTCCGTCTTCAGCCAGTGCCCGTGCGCCACCGCGATCCGCCGCCCGGCCGCCAGCGGCGGCGCCTCCCTCAGCGGCGACATGTTCTCGTAGTCGAAGTGCGCGCGGCCCCAGACCTCCAGGTCGCGCTCCGCCCAGACGAATCGCTCCTCGCTGCTCACGCCCAGCACGTGCACGTTCGGCACGTCCGCCAGCCCGCCGCGGCGGTACACCGAGTCCGCCGTGATCGGGTCGTGGTTGCCCGGCAGGACGACGATCTGGGTGCCCGCGTCGCCGAGCATCCGCGCCACGGCGTCGATCTGCGCCAGCGGCACGCGGTTGTGGTCGAAGATGTCGCCCGCGAGCAGGATGAGGTCCGCGCCCAGCGTCTTCGCCGTCTCCAGCACCCGGCAGAGCGGATGGAACTCGTCGGCGAAGCGGCCGTCGATGTGCAGATCCGAGGTGTGGACGGCGAGCAGATCGCCGCTGCCGTCGCTCAACCGGCCGCCTGGGCGGGTCGGGGTTCGGTCCTGGACGAGTGGGCCGCGCCGACTAGCGAGGCCACGTCCTCGACGCCTTCGTCGCGCATGTACGCTTCGATGCCATCGAGCACGTCCAGCGCCGCCCGCGGGTTGCGGAACGTCGCCGTGCCCACCTGCACCGCCGACGCCCCCGCCAGCAGGAACTCGACCGCGTCCTCGCCCGTCGTGATCCCGCCGCAGCCGATGACCGGCGCGTCCACGGCCTGCGACACGAGGTACACCAGGCGCACGGCGATCGGCTTCAGTGCGGGCCCCGACATCCCACCAGCGCCCCAGCCCAGCGCCGGCTGCCGCGTGCGCACGTCGATGCTCATCGCCGGATACGTATTGATCAGCGTCAGGGCGTCCGCGCCGCCGTCGACAACGGCCGAGGCGACCGTCACGATGTCGGTGACGTTCGGCGTCAGCTTGACGATCAGCGGCAGGTCGGTGCGTCGCCTCACGGCCTTCGTCACCTTGTTCGCGGCGTCCGGGTCGGCGCCGAACTCGAGGCCGCTCTCGACGTTCGGGCAGCTGATGTTCATCTCGATTGCGGAGACACCAGCGACGCCGTCCAGGCGCGAGGCCAGCTCCGCGTAGTCGTCCTCCGTCTCGCCGGCGATGTTGGCGATCACCGGCACCTGCCACGTCTCCCAGACTGGCGCCACGTCGCGGATGATCGCCGCCAGGCCGATGTTCTGCAGGCCGATCGAATTGATCACCCCCGCCGCCGTCTCCACGATGCGCGGCTGCACGTTGCCCCGGCGCGGTTTGCGCGTGATCGCCTTGCTGACGATCGCCCCCAGGCGCTGAATGTCGAAGACTTTCTGGTACTCGATCCCGTTTCCGAACGTCCCGGAGGCCGTCATCACCGGGTTCGCCAGCAAAAGCTGCCGCTTGCCGCCGCTCACGAGGTCAACGTGCAGGTCCATCGCGCTTCATAATATCAGCCGGGGCGCTTGTGGCCGGAACGGGCCTGTGCGCCGGGCGAGCGAAAGGCCTCCCGTGTGCGGAGGGAGGCCTTTCAAAGGGGGGTGTGTTGACTTGTTTAGGAGAGCGAAGCGCCGTTCGCTGCGCCAGCCGACGCCGCCTGGACATCGTCGATCATCTTCGGCGAGGAGCGGGTGCCACGCCACGGCGTGTAGCCCTTGTCCTTCGTCGAGTCGTCGTCCCAGACGTAGTCCGTAGTCGAGTTGCGGAACTCGCGCTCTTCGCCGCAGCGCTTGCAGCGGCCCTCGCTCATCGCGCCTCGCGGCGAGGCGATGACCCAGTGGTGCTGGCAGGACGGCTGCTCTATCGTTGTCGTCGCGGCCGCCGCTTTCCTGGTCCTGGCGCTCTTCTTTTCTAGTACCTGCGTCTTCGCCATCTCCAACTCTCCTGGCTTTCCTGATGTCCGGCTTACTTCAAGATGTCGTCTGAACCTATTACGTTACAGCCGACGCTCCGGATGTACCCCGTGGGGGTATTATATCATAATTTACAAGCTATTGGCTGTTTTAATTTCGTCTCCATGTCTGTTCGTTGTATAGTAATAACGGTCAAAGACCCTAAAAGGTTTCTCAGATGGACTACACAAATGGGCAAATTCTCGCCCTTCCCAGCGATTTAGTGTGCTCCGTAACCGCTGACGCGAAAGGATACCGATGGCCGACCCAGACGGCGTGACCAAGGAACGGGTGCTGAGCGCCCTCAGCCAGATCCAGGATCCTGATCTCCATAAAGACATCGTCTCTCTAGGCTTCATTCCCGAAGACAGCATCGAAATTAGCGATGGACACATCGCCGTCAAGATCGTCCTCACGACCCCAGCTTGTCCTGTCCGCGAGGAGATGAAAGCGCAAGCGGAGGAGCTGCTCCTGGCGCTCCCGGGCATCGAGCGCGTTGATGTCGAGATGGACGCCTCCGTGCGCTCGACAGGCGCTGCCGAGGGCCCGAAGGCCGTCGCGGGAGTGCGCAACATCATCGCCGTCGCCTCCAACAAGGGTGGCGTCGGTAAGACCACTGTGGCCGTCAACCTTGCGCTGGCGCTCCGGCGCTTCGGCGCGGAGGTCGGCCTGCTGGACGCCGACCTCACCGGGCCCAACATCCCGACGATGCTCGGCGTGCCTGCTGGCATTCACGCCGACACCGGGCTCGCGATAATCGAGCGCTACGGCATCCGCGCCGCCTCGCTCGGCTTCGTGCTCAAGCGCGGCCTGCCCGTCGTCTGGCGAGGGCCGATGATCGGTAGCGGCGTGCGTCAGCTTCTGCACGACCTGCCGTGGTCGGAGGGCGGCGAGCTGGACTACCTCGTGATCGACCTGCCGCCCGGCACCAGCGACGCGTCGATGACCGCGGCCGCGGAGGCGCCGATCGCCGGCGCAGTTGTCGTCACGACGCCGAACGCCGTCTCAGTCGAGGACGCGACGAAGGCCGTGGCGATGTTCGAGAAGATGAAAGTGCCCGTCTTCGGCCTCGTCGAGAACATGAGCTACTTCGCCTGCCCGCACTGCGGCGAGCGCACGGACATCTTCGGCACCGGCGGTGCGGAGGCGATGGCGGACGAGCTGGGAATCGACTTTCTCGGCGCGATCCCGCTGCACAACGACGTCCGCGCCGGCGCTGACTCCGGTATCCCAATTGTGGAGGGCCATCCCGAGTCGCCCGTCGCCGTGGAATTCGGCGCGATCGCCCAGCGCATCGCCGCCAAGACCAGCGTCCAGCACTTCTTCGCCAAAGAAGCGACCGCCGCCGCCCCCGCCGAAGCTTAGTCCGCTGCGCCCGGCCTCTGCTTACAGCGCCTGGAAGACGCGCTTGCCGCCGGACTCCACAATGTGGCCGAAGCCGTCGCCGGGGAAGTGGCAGAACGCCGCCACGTGACCCTCTTCCACCAGCTGGCCCAGCATCTTCTTGCGCGTCGCCGACGCCACGGCGCCGTCCATGTCGAACGCCGGCGACCACTCCGGCCGGTCGGCCTGTGCCGGGTGGTGCGCCAGGTCACCGGCGATCAGCACCTTCTCGCCGCCTGAGTTGACCAGCACGCTGCAGTGGCCCGGCGTGTGGCCGGGCGTGGCCACCGTCGTCACCTCGGAGGTGATCGTGATCTCGCCGTCGTACAGCTCCAGGCGGCCCATATCGTTCAACGGGATCACCTGTCCCATCTGTGGGTTGGCGGCCAGCGCCGAGTTGAAGAAGTCCCAGTCCGCCTGGGGCGCGTAGTAGCGCGCGTTCGGGAACGTCGGCGCGTCGCCGGACATGTTCCAGCCCACGTGGTCCGGGTGCAGGTGCGTGTGCAGCACGACGTCGACGTCGTCTGGCGCCACTCCCTTCGCCTTCATGTCGTTCACGAGGTTGCCCGTGGCGCCTCGCAGGAACTCGTGCGGCCCCGGCCCCAGGCCCGTGTCGATGAGGATCGTCTTGCCCTCGCTGCGCACCACGTAGCAACCGGCGTCGGTTCGGAAGCCGATATCGCCCCAACTCTCCGGGTACAGCTCACGGTACTTCTCCATCTCGTGCATCGGCACGTTCGGAAAGAACACCGCCCAGGGGAACTGCATCTCGACGTCCGTGAGCGAAATGATTTCGGTGTTGCCTGCGGTGATCTTCGGGCCGGCCATGGCGTTGCTCCTCACTATTCTCGTTTGGCGGCGGTCAGCGCACCGTCAGCGTCGCCGTCATGTACGGGTGGATCGTGCAGTAGTACTCCCACGTCCCCGGCTCATCGAACGTGATAGCGTACTCTTCGTCCCTCTGCAGCAAGTCAGTCTCCCACGTCTCGTCACGGGCTTTCGAGTCGTGCGGCGCTGTATCGCGGTTCACCCACGTCACCGTCGCGCCCACCGGCACCGACACGTTCGGCGGCCGGTAGCGGAAGCCGCTGATCTCGATCGTCACCGCCTGTTCGTCGAGCACCGTCGGCGTGGCGTCCGCGTCGTTGCCGCTCCCGGAAGACAGCAGCAGCCCCGCAAGCACGGCCACGGCAAACACGATGATCGCGCCGACAAATACGGCGAGCGGCAGCGTGTTTGCCCGGGGCT
>JADFTG010000110.1 GCA_022560365.1 Chloroflexota bacterium
CGCGACGCTGTCCTCGCTGCCTGCGATGGCGCCCACGCCCTGATCATGGCCGCGGCTGTCGCGGATTTTCAGCCGGCCGAACCGGTGGGTGAGAAGATCAAGCGCAAAGGGCGCGAGTCGCTCTCGCTGCACCTGGTGCCGACGCCGGACATCCTCGCCGAGGTGGGCCGGCCGCAGGGGCTCGTGAAGGTCGGCTTCGCGGCGGAGAGCCAGGATCTGCTGGCGAATGCGAAGGCGAAGATCGACTCGAAGGGCCTCGACCTGATCGTGGCCAACGACATCACCGCCAGCGACGCCGGTTTCAGCGTCGACACCAACCGCGTGCTGGTGATCGACAGTAATGGTGAGCAAGAGGAGTGGCCGCTAATGACTAAATACGAGGTCGCGTGGCGTATACTCGACAGGGTTCACAAGCTAATCGAGGCCTAATATGGCATCCACCGCAGAAACGGGACACACCGGCTTCACGCTGGACAAGTTCGCGCAGCACCCCTTCTATCATGAGGTAAACAAGCGCCTCGTTGCCCTCACCCAGCTCGCGAAGGGCCAGCGGGTCGTCGACCTCGGAGCGGGCACCGGGGCGGTCACAAGGTTGATCGTGCAGGAGGTGGCGAACCACGAGGCGGAAGTGATCGCCGTCGAGCCGTCGGAGACCGCGCTTGAGGTCGCAAAGCGCAACCTGGAGGAGTTCCGGGGCGCCCTCGTCCGCTTCATCCAGGGCGGCGCTGAGATGCTCACCCAGCTCGTGAAGAAGCCGGTGGACGCCATCTTCTTCTGCAACGCCATCCACCTGGTGGAGGAGAAGGACCAGGTCCTGCACGAGATCCTGCAGACGCTGCGGGAGGACGGCACGTTCTCCTTCAATACTTCGTTCTACCTGGGCGCAGAGCCGCCTGAGGCCGAGCTGTTCTACCGCCGGTGGATGATGAAGGCCCTGCGCGTGCTCAAGAAGGAGTATGGCCTGTCCCCGGACAAGACCCGCGCTGAGGCTCGCCACCGGTTGACCGAGGACGAATACGTGGCGCTGCTGAACTCCAACGGCTTCAAGGTGCGCGACAAAGAAGTCGTGAGGGTCCAGGTGCCGCTCAGCGGGTTCGAAGCGATCAGTGAGTACAGTCTCTGGATCGAGGGCGTGCTGCCGGGCGTCCCGCTGGAGGCCGGCGCGTATGCGCTCGCGAAGGGCGCTCGTTTGGCGTTCGAAGAGCTTGGCATTACGGAATCGCCCCGCAACTGGCTGCTCGTTGTAGCGAGCCGGGCGTAGGGCCGACGCCGGCCCGTCCCACAAGGCCGGCCGCCCGGCGCTAGGTGGTCTCGTCCCGGCGCCACTCCTCGAAACGGCGCGCCATCGCCGCCAGCACCCGGTCCCGGACCTCACGCTCGCCCGCCCGGTAGAGCCGGCGGCGCAGGGCCTCCTTGGCCTCACGCAGGGCTTCGCGCGGCGCAACCCAGCACGATGCGCCCTCGCCCACCGCGATCAGCATGTCGCCTGCTCCGTCCCAGTCCAGCGTGCCCGGCAGCCCTTGTGCGATGAGTGGTGGATCCCAGGTGACGTCGACCCGCAGCGGCCCGGCCCACGGCGTCTGCACGGTCAACAGCTCGTGGACCTCCTGCAGGCCCGCACCCGGCGCGATCTCCGAGTCTTCCACCAGCGCCGGAGGCACGAGAGGGCCGAGCACGAACATCGGTGCCGATTCGATGCCGATCGCACGCAACTCTTCCGCTAGCAGTACGTGCTTCGAAGCACAGCTGCCCGCGCCGTTCCGGCGGCACGAAGCAGCGTCCGGGGGCGCGGGCCAGGCGTACGGCATCGCCTGCACCACACTCACGAGCTCGACGGCGCGCAGACGGTCATCCACGCCGCCATTGTAGTTGACGGCCGGGCGGAGGCGGTGCGTTAGCGCCGGGGCGCCCGGGCGAGCACGAAGTTGATCAGCGTGCGCGTTGGTATGCCTGTCGAGCCCTTTACCCAGAGGCCGCTGTCCTTGCTGGACTCGTCGGTGCCGGCCATGTCGATGTGTGCCCAGGGCGTGTCCTCAGCGAAGAAGTGCAGGAACTTCGCGGCGCTGATCGCCCCGCCGCCCCGCGCGCCCGTGTTCTTGATGTCCGCGATGGTGCTCTTCAGGCCCTCGCGGTACTCATCGATCAGCGGGAAGCGCCACATCAGCTCGCCGGACCGCTCGCCCGCGCTGGTGATCTGCTCGGCGAGCGCGTCGTCCGTCGCGAAGAAGCCGGTTGCGCGATTGCCCAGCGCGATCATCATCGCACCGGTCAGGGTCGCCACGTCGATGATCGGTGAGAGCTTCTCCTGGCGCGCGTAGCAGATGGCGTCGGCCAGGATCAGGCGGCCCTCGGCGTCCGTGTTGATGACCTCGATCGTCTTGCCGTTCATGGCCCGCAGGACGTCTCCCGGCCGGATCGCGCTGCCGGACGGCATGTTCTCCGCCGTCGGCACGATTCCCGTGACGTTGATTCGCGGCTTCAGCTTGCCTAGCGCCCACATCGTGGCGATGACCGCGCCGCCGCCTGACATGTCGCCCTTCATCGCCTCCATGCCGGCCGCCGGCTTGATCGAGATGCCGCCTGAGTCGAACGTGATGCCCTTGCCCAGGAGGCCCAGCGTCTTCTTCGTTCGCTTGTCGCCCCGGTAGCGCATGATCACGAGGCGTGGCCGCCGCGCCGATCCCGCGCCGACGCCGAGCAGCGCGCCCATCCCCAGCTTCTTGAGCTGGGCGTCGTCCAGGACCTCGCAGTCGATACCGGCCTGGGCGCAGAGCTTCGCCGCCCGTTTCGCCAGCTCTGTCGGTGGTAGCTCGTTGCCGGGCTCGTTCGCCATGTCGCGCGTGAGGTTGGCGGCGGCGGCCATCGTCTGGCCGCGCTCGGCTCCCCGCTCGATGGCGCGCAGCTTTCGCCGGTCGGACTCGACGATCGTCAGCGTTTCGATCTCACCGAACGAGGGGTCATCGTCGCCGCTCTTGTACTTGCGGAAGCGGTACTCGCCCATCAGCGCGCCCTCAGCGATCGCCTGCGCGCAGTCCGCCGTCTCCAGCCCGGCGATGCCAGCGCCGTGGACGATGGTAGAGACCGTCCTGGCGCCGGTCATCCGGGCGCGCCTGAGGGCGGTGCCCATCAGGTTGCGGATCACGTTCAGGTTGAACGAGTCCTGCTTGCCCAGTCCGGCGACGATGACGCGCGGCGACGGCATTCGCCCGAGCGTGTGGACGAGCGTCGCCTCGCCGGTCTTGCCCTTGATCTCGCCTTCACTGATGAGGGCGCTGATGCCGCCCCCAAGCGCGGCATCGACGGCGCCCGTCGCGCCGCCGGGGCTTGTCACGCCCTGGAACAGGTTGACGATGATCGCCTTCGCGTCGTGCTGCGTGATATCTTCGATCTCGACTTTAATCTTCACGTCGTACTCCTTCCGGCGGGCGTGTTCCTTCTGAGCGTCGATAATAGCGGCCAGCGGAGCGGCGGGCAAAGGAGCGGTGAGGCGACGCGCGGGGCTAGACGACGAGCCTGACGCCGTCGGGGACGTCGATCGTGGCGCCGTTGTCGAAGACGATTATCGTGTCGGTAGTGCCGCCGGTCGAAAACTTGTCGACGACGAACTGGAAGCTTGTGGTCGCAGTGCCCTGGTAAGTGACGGTTGCACCCACCGCGTAGACTATGCCCCAATTGTTCACGGTGGCGGTGCCGTGGATCTCGAGGTTGTTCGTGTTGCTCCGGTTCTGGAAGATGATGACGCCCGTGTAGGTGCCCGACGTCGGCGCCATCAGTACAAGATCGGCAGTACCGCTCAGATCCACGGAGCCCTGGTCGATGTAGAACATGGTCTCGTTCGTGGTCAGGTTGGCTCCGCCGTTGACTTGCAGGCCGCTTCCCTGCAGCGTGACCTCACCACCTTCGAACGTCGCCGACACGTTGCCGTTGAGATGGATGCCGCCCGTGATCAGGTAGTTGCCGGCCGCGAAGGTGAAGTTCGAGCCACCCTGGGGATTGATCTGGCAGTTGTAGACGCCCGGCTGCAGGGTGTGAGTCCCATTGTCTGGACACGGCAGCGCGGGTGGTTCCGTGGGGGGAATCGGCACCGGCAGGTAGCTGAGCGGATCCAGGATCGGCGCATAGGGATGCGTGCATGCCGGCGTCAACGACGCGCCGCCGGTGAGCTGGCAGCCGCCGACGACGTCGATGGCTGCCGCGGTTATATCAACTGTTCCGTTGGCACCGAGTGAGTTGACCGAGCAGCTCGAATTGGACCAGATGCCGGCGTCCTCAACGTCGATCGTAACGTTACCGATGAGCGCGATGGTATCGCAGTCCGTCTCGTTGAGTGCGATTATCGCGTAGTCGGCGAGGCCGGGCTCCCTGCAGGCCACGGCTACCGCGTCGCTGTTCAGGACGTCAAACCCGGCGACGCTGCTGAACATGGCGGAACGGGTACGGGACACGAACACACTTATGCAGCCAGGATTGGCTGCGTACGGGCCGCTCGTCGGAGGTGACTCGACCACCAGGCCGTCGCCGGCTCGGTCGAAGTTGTTCAGCGCGACATACGTGGTAGCCACCTGTTCGGCTGCGGACCCTGTATCTCCGGCCGCCAGCACCGTCGCCCCGGCCAGTGCGGCAGCGTCGGCAGCCGCCTGCCCTGCGGCACGGTCGCGGACGACGAGGCCGAGGTCGATGACGAGGGCAACGGACATCGCCAGTACCGTCATCATGAAAGCGGTCAAGATGAGTATCTGGCCGTGAGAGTCTTCCACCCCGCGAGAGCCTTCCGTTTGCTGCAATGAAGAATCCTCCTGCATTGTGTCAACCGAGCCCTTTCGGCCTGTACCGCGAGCAGAGGGCTATAACAAATATGACGCTGGCAACGGGCGTTCGTGTGCCGGGACTGGTAAATGTTGGGTGTACGTCGTGACGCCACGACAGCGTTTGGCGTACCCGTGCGCTATCGGTTGATCGGGACCTGGGTGGGGCCGCGGACCAACGGTAACCAGTTCCCCGCGTCAGGATCGGTTCTGAGGCGGGCGTATCTACTTGGTGTCGCGCTTAGTACGGCGCTTGGTCGTGCTGCCGTTGTTGCGAGTGCTGCGGCGGGTCGGCTTCTTCGCGGCCGCTGGCCTGGCCTCCGCACTCGCCGGCGGCTTTAGCGCCTCGATGAGACCTTCCGGGTCCTCCACTGAGATGGCGATGCGGTTCATCGGCAGGATGCCCCAGGCGCGGGAGCGGCTCTCGAAGCTGACCTCGACGACGTTTC